>JAGACY010000394.1 GCA_017613855.1 Pseudomonadota bacterium | reverse complement strand
GCAATAATAAATATACCCTGGCAAGCGGACTCCCGCCAGTTGGATTTGCAACAGAGTTTACACGCATGCTCGACACCATTTTAAAGGCAGAACTGTAGGTGTCTGCATTCCTGTTAGGACGAAAAGACGCGCCCGGCGTATGGTGACATAGCCGGGCGCCAAAGGGCGTATCGCGCTTTGAGGCGTGGTCTTTGACCCGCGCCAAAGCGCGATAGCCCGAAAGGCGAGCCGTATGCGCCGAAAGGCGCAAAGGCGAAGGAACGATTTGGACGATTGAATGAAGTTTTTCGAAATATTTCGAAAAACTTGCTCGTTCCTTGATTACATTCATTAAAACCTCTACATACGCATCCTTGACAGAAAGGGCACAAAAATGCCCGCAATGAGTCTTTTAAAATGGAGGTTTTAATGGCAAATAGAATGAGAGCAACGGCCATCACGCTGTTTGTGGGGATTGTTGCTGCTGCCGGATGCAATGATGAAATTGCCGATCATCGTTGGGTATATCCGACATTAACATGCGACGATTGTGATGGCGATTGCGTTCATGGGGTGTGCGTTCCTCATGGCGAATGCTCACCGGCCTGTGATGCCGACAAAGGGGAAATGTGTTTCCATTCGGCATGTGTTCAGATAAGTACGGACTGCAATCCCGCATGTGGATCAGACGAAGAGTGCATCAATGGCGAGTGTCTGCCTTTGAATGGATGCAAACCTGCTTGCAAGAGTTATGAGGTTTGTATTAACGGTGCATGCATCGATCCGTGGCGAATTTGTGAAGACGATGGCGGCAATGTTTGTCTGGGCAATCAGTTCTGCGTTGCCGATCTGAATAACAGCTGTGTACCTTCGGGGAATATTTGTCATCAGACGTGTGCCGCAGGGCGCGTTTGCTTTAATGGTGCCTGCGTTCTCGAATCGGAGGATTGCGGGGCTGCATGCTCGAAGGACCAGGTCTGCATCAATGGCCAATGTGCCACACCGGGTGTATGCAGTACGAAGTGCAGTGGCGGATTGGCTTGTATCAATGGCATGTGCTACGATCCGCAGTTTTGCAAACCGGCATGTGTCGGTCAGGTCTGCGTCGCCGGCAGGTGTGTCGACCAGGAACCATGCGATCCCGAATGTACAGCTCCCGAAGTGTGTATCAACGGCACATGCACCGATCCCAATGCGTGCGTGCCCGAATGTCCGCCCGGTCAGCAGTGCATCCAGGGCGTTTGCAGCAGCGTCAGCACCGAGGGATGCTTTCCTGCCTGTCAAAACGGCGAACTATGTTTCCAGGGGACCTGCATCAAACCTAAGTATGATGGTTGTTCCTGCGACGATCCCAAAGCCATTTGCGTCAATAAGGAATGCATCATCCCCAATATTTGTGCTCCCGAATGCACGGGCGAGCAGGTCTGCGTCAACAGCGTATGCAAAGATACCAAACCCCATTGCGAGACAACGGCTCAGACGCCAACATCCGACAATGTTCCGGTCGAGTGCGAGGAAATGGAGATTTGCATCAGCGTTCCCGAGGAAGTGCCTCCCGATGCCTGCTTTGATCCCGGCAATCTGTGCGTTCCAAGCTGTAAGGACGGCAAAAAGTGCTTTAACGGCATTTGTATCAATCCCGATGGCGGATGCGACAGCGGTCAGTGCAAAAACACCGAAATCTGCATCAATGGCGATTGTGAAACGCCGGGCGAATGCACCGAAAAATGCAAAGACACAGAGATTTGCCTCAACGGTGCCTGTACAGACCCCAATTACTGCTTCGACTGCCCGGCTCCCGGCGTTTGCGTTCTGGGCAGGTGCATTCTTCCTGATGAGACATGCGATCCCAAGTGTGAAGACGGCAAAACTTGTTTTCAGAATACCTGCATTGCCACGCCCGGCACCGATGACTGCAATCCCGCATGCCAGCCGACCGAAGTGTGCGTCAATGGCAAATGCGAATCCCGCAAGTCCGAGTGTGATCCATCATGCCATGCCGATCAGGAGTGTGTCGGCGGTGTATGCATCGATCCCAAGCGCGTATGCGAAGCCGAAGAACCGCCGGTCGTCTGCCTCGATGACCAGTATTGCATCAACAGGCCCGTCGATCCCGAGGGCCGCGCTTTGCAGTGTACCAATCCCGAATCCAACGTCTGCAGCCCAAAATGCGCTGAAGGCAAGGTTTGCTTTAACGGTGCATGCATTACTCCGGGCGATGACTGTTCCAAAGTATGTGGTGACAACGCCGTTTGCATCAATAAGAAATGCGAAGAACCCGGTGTGTGCAGTACCAAATGTGCCGCAGGTCTGGAATGCCTCAATGGCGTTTGCTACGACCCGAATTTCTGCAAGGAAGATGGTAAGCTCGGCTGCCCGGCAGGCAAAGTCTGCGATCATGGAACGTGCAAAGATCCCGACAATCTGTGCGATCCCGAATGCAAAGAAGATGAACAGTGCATTCACAATACCTGCATCAAACAAGACGATTCCTGCAATCCTGCCTGTGACCCGGCCAAAGGGGAAGTTTGCATCAATGGGGTGTGCGTCACGACTGAATGCAATCCTGCATGCACCGATAAACAACTGTGTGTCGGTGGTGTATGCATCGACCCCAAACCGGTTTGCACGCCCATTTGTGTGGGCGAAACGGTTTGTGCCTACGACGATTGCCATGTCGCTCCCGGGCAGATTTGCACGCCGCGCTGCAACGATAAAACCCAAATTTGCTACAATAACCAATGCGTACCCAAGGGCGATTGCGATCCCGAATGCGATGCAGCCAAAGGTGAACTCTGCATCAATGGGGCATGCATCAACCCGAGTGTCTGCAGTCCTGCATGTCCAACCGGCGAAGTCTGCGTCAACAATCACTGCATCGATCCCAACTTCTGTGCCCCCGAATGCGTCAGCCCGCAGGTCTGCATCGAAGGTGCATGTGTCGACCCGACTTTGATTGATCCCGACAAACAGTGCAATCCAACATGCAAAAATGACACGGTCTGCAAAGATGGAACTTGCGTTCCCGCTTGTGCCGAAGGCCTCGTCTTCTACAATGGCGAATGCTTTGATCCCACGGTAATTTGCCGTCCCGAGTGCGATCCCGGCCTTACCTGCGTCGATAACATTTGCCGCATAGATTGCGAAGATGCCACCAAACGATGCGGTTATTACGACAATGTCTCTCTGACGGACGAAACACTCAAGGAACATTGCTGCAATTCCGATGAACTATGCGTGTTCCCGAGATGTGTCAAGGAAACCGAAGACAATCACGAATGCACGACAGATTCTGACTGCGATTACGACAAATACTGCGATCCCATCACCAATAAATGCATCAATGCGGATGACGTTGCTGATATTTGCTCGAAATCAGCCAGTGCCGAAGATTTCACCAATACGAGCCTGAAATACCAATGGCCCAGCTGTTTGCCTGGCGGCAAACCCTCCAAATTCGAATCTTCGACCAATGTTATTGTGACGCCGCTTGTCGCTCCGCTCATCGATACCAACAAGGACGGTGTCATTAACGAAAAAGACAAGCCAGTCCTGGCCTTCATTTCGTACAACCGCGACTATGGTCATGGCCCCGATACCCAGGCCGGCAGCGTCCTGCGCGTCATCAGCCTCGATGATGAGATCGGCAAATGCACCGAAATCGTCTCCTCCGAAGCCATCTATTCGACCTATCCTTTGGATCTGGCCATTGCTGATGTCGACGATCCCATTCTCGAAAAAGCCGATGGCCCCGAACTCATCGCCGGCACCAATGGTCACTGCACCTCCGGACGTGCCGAATGCCAGCTCCCAAGAGATGGCTTTGCCAATCAGAATGAGAAGGACCGCATTCAAATCCTTAAAATCGAATCCGATGGCAGCGGCTATAAACTCGTCGAGAAATACGCACTCACCATTACCAATAAGACCAAAACCTATACACCGGCCATTGCCTATCTCGATCCTGCCAACGATAAGACGCCCTCCATTGTGACCAACTATGGTGCAGCTATGGTCGATCCGACCACCAAACAACTCGCGTGGCGCCCGGGATGTGAGCAGATCGCCGATGATGTCAAAATCGACGGCAAAACGCGCAATAAGAATTGGAGCATGCCGCACCTGCTCGATTTGGACGGCGATGGCGTCAAGGAAATCGTGACTGCCAAAATGATCTACGATGCCAATTGCAAACCTCTCCTTGCCGATAACGCACTCGCCGAGGGCAAGGCTTCCTTCGTGGCGGTTGCCGATCTCATGCCCGACAGCGACACTGCCGCTGCCGATGGTGAGCTCGTCCCCGAACTCGCCATGGTTACGAGCGGTGCCAATGGCGGCAGCTTCGAATTCTGGAAGGTCTATCTCAAGGATGGGGCATGGTCTGTCAAAAAGGCCAAAAACCTCAAGATCCCCGTCGACTCAAGCCGAGTCACCCAAAACCGCAACGCCTCCGGCGGCGGCAATCCCGTCATCGCCGACTTCAATGGCGATACCATTCCCGATGTCGGTCTGGCCGCTCGCTTCTATTATATTGTTTACAGCAATGACGGTACCCCCACAGGTGGCGAGGTCCTTTGGGCAGACGGCAAAACCCAGGATTATTCGAGTGCAGTCACAGGATCGAGCGTGTTCGATTTTGACGGCGACGGTACCGCCGAAGTCGTCTACTCGGACGAAACGAGACTGCGCGTCTACAAAGGCAAGAGCGACGCCGAAAAACCGGCGAGTGGCTATACCAAGCCCACCATCATCTTCGAAAGACCGAACTACTCGGCGACGGGTTGGGAATATCCCATCATTGCCGACGTCGATGGCGATGGCGAAACCGAAATTGTCGTTGCCTCCGACTCGGCAGGTGCCGATTATACCACGAAAATTGACGGCAAAGATGTTATCTTCAGCGGCCAGACCCGCGGCGTCAACGTTTGGTATGACCCCGATCGCAAATGGGTTCGTTCGAGACGCATCTGGAACCAGCACCAGTACCATATCTCCAATATCGAAGAAAACGGCAATGTACCTCACGAAACGCAAGCCCACTGGCTCATCGACGGCGTAGCCCCCAACTGGAGCCATGCGGCCAGTTACCAAAAGATGAAGTACAACAACTATCGCCAGAACATCCAGCCGAGCGGCATTCTGAATGCTCCCGATTTCTACCCGCGTGAGCTTTCGGTCAATGATGCCAACTGCCCGATGTATATTCACTTTGACGCACTCGTACTGAACCGAGGCACTATCGGAACGAGCACGAGCTTCGTGGTTCGCTTCTACGTAGATGACAGTGCCGGCGACAAGCTCATTGGCATCGTTCCCGTCGATATGTCATTGCCCGCCGGAGGACATGCGATGATCAAATTCACCTGGATCGACCGGGTCGTGCTCGATGCTGACGGCAATCCGACCTCCGAAACGGTTGATCTCACCTCCGGCGCCGATATCTATTATGTCGTCGACTTCAGTGACAACATCAGTGAATGTGATGAAACAAACAACGCTTCAAAACTGTACCATCTGGACGCGAAGTGCGCTTTGACAGACACGGGTAAACCGGCGACACCGTAGATTCGTTTAATGATGAGTCGTTTCGCCTATGCGCCTTGCGGCGCATACGGCTTCACGGCACCGCTATTGGCTTTCGGCCAATACGCGGTGCTTTTTTTATATATGCAGACATGTTCTCACGATGTTATTCATTCTATAAATGATTGATCACAAATATATAATATAACTACCATGATTTGCTCATTCCTGTTATGAATGCGGAGTAATGGGGCGTGGTTTTAAGGGACGATAAAACAAGCGCATTTTTCATTCTGACATGAGGCCGTTATGAAGCTGTTTAAACAAATTAAAAGGAAGTATCTCATCCGATTGATGACCGTTCTCGGTTTTGGCGGAATGGCGGCATTTTGCATTGCATCGTGTCAGCACGAAAAAAAATATGGTCCGCCGCCGGTTCGGGATGACATCGAACAGGAAGTTCAGGTTCCGTCTGCCCCCGATGCGAATGCCGCTGCAGACAATGCGAAAGCCGTTGCTCCGGAAGTCAATAACCCAACTGCAGCAGGCAATGCGAATGATGCATCTCCCGATGCAAATGTCGCTGCAGACAATGCGAATGCTGCAGTCCCGGAAGCCAATGACACCGCTGCTGCAGACAAAGAAAATGCTGCAGTCCCGGAAGCCAATGACACAGCTGCAGCAGGCAAAGAGAATGCTGCAGTCCCGGAAGCGAATGACACCGCTGCTGCAGACAATGGGAATGCCGCATCCCCAAAAACAGATGCTGCTAAACCGGGGTATGGAAAGAAGAAATATGGTGTCAAAAGACAATCAGACAGTGACAAGGGCTTTCGTCCCAAGGATACAAGAGCCAAATATGGTGTTATCGTAGATATTCTTTAGTCACGAGTGGGCGACAAAGGAAAAGGCTATACGCGTCTTCCGACGCGGGGATTGTCAAGGTATCGTGTGATCCCCCTGCCGCCCGTCGCGCAGGCGAAAGAGAAATAAAGGTTTGGGAAAACCTTAACGAGAAGACCAAACTGTAGGCACTATGCAAGAATAATTAGAATGCAACGGCCCAGGAAGCCCCCGACTGAATAAATATAAAAATATGGCGCGTTTCTTATTCGACAACAATGATATCGGCTATCTTGGCCTCAAAAAATGGCTTGCACTGCGTGCTGCAGCCGAACTCTATAAAGAACGGGTGGCCGAGCATCCATTGCGCGAGCTTTTCTGGGAATGTACGCTTCGCTGCAATCTCAAATGCCGCCACTGCGGGAGTGATTGCGTCGCCCAGGAACGCATCCCCGATATGCCGGCAGAAGACTTCTATCGGGTGTTGGATGACAGCATCTCGAAAAAGGTCGATCCGCATGATCTGCTCATCATCATTTCGGGCGGGGAAGCGCTCGTGCGCGATGATCTGGTTGAAATCGGCCATAATCTGAAAAAACGCGGCTATCCCTGGGGCATGGTCACGAATGGTATGCTTCTGACCGAATCCAAACTCGCCGAACTTTGCGATGCAGGATTGCGTTCCATTGCACTGAGTCTCGACGGCCCCGAACCCATCCATAATCATATCCGGCAAAATCCCCAATCCTACGAACGCGCCGTGCGAGCCCTTCGGGCGATTGTGCGATGCCCGGGGATCGTCTACGACGTCATTACATGTGCAACCCCCGCGCTCATTCCTCATTTGCCCGAATTCCGCGATTTCCTGATTGCAGAGAAGTGCAAGGAATGGCGATTGGGAACGATTTCACCGATGGGACGCGCCAAAGAAACACCCGATGTCCTGCTCAATGGCCAACAGGAAAGGCAGGTACTCGATTTTATCGTTCAAACTCGGGAACAGGGTAAAATCGATATCTCATTTACATGCGATGGCTTTTTGGGGCGATACGAAGGCCTGGTGCGCGATCACTTTTACCAGTGCGGTGCAGGTATTACGACGGGCGGTATTCTCATCGATGGTTCGATTTCGGCTTGCACGAGCATTCGCGGCAATCATATCCAGGGCAATATCTATAAAGATGATTTTATGGATGTCTGGGAAAATCGTTTCCAAAAATACCGCGACCGCAGTTGGACTAAAAAAGGTATCTGCGCCACTTGCGAAATGTATAATTTTTGTCGCGGCAACGGCATGCATCTCTATGATGATAATGATAATCTATTGCACTGCGATTATCAGGAAATGAAATCTTGCCAGCCATGATGCTCAAATAACCCGCATTCCATCCGTGGGTTATGCTTTGCTCCCCACGGTTATTGGCTACGAATGTACCGCCCCCCCGGGGCGTATAGATCATTGTGCATTCAGATCCGTGGGTTACGCTTCGCTCCCCACGGTTATTGGCTACGAATGTACCGCCCCTCCGGGGCGTATAGATCATTGTGCATTATCCATTATTAATTATTAATTATTAATTATCAATTACATCTCGTGCCCTCTGCATTACATCCATTCGCGCATTCTCGTGATCCTGCACTGACATAATAGAAATTGCCGTCTTTCGCTTTTGTGCATTTCTTAAGAAATTCTTTATTATACGTGGCATTGCAGCTTGAGATGAGTATTTGGTCTTCTAGTCCGGCGGAACAGATCTCCGAATCGGAAAAACATTTGGCCTTATCATCGACGACGGCACAGATCTTAGGTGTTGAAGCGAGATCGCAGTGATTATAGCGAACTTTTTTAGACGTACAATTGACGGCGGTGCTGTCATCACATCTGGATTCAAAAGATTTCGTCTCGCAATTTTCTGCAGGGATGCACTGGCCGTCTTCGGAGCATGTGCCATGACCGTTATCGCATTTTTCAGAAGCGGTGAGCACAAAGACCGAAGCACCATCTCTCTCTGTGCATGTATAAGTATCCTCATAGGTTATAGATGTTCCCTGAAGCCGGCACTTCTTCTGTATGGCACCAATTACTGGACACGAAACAGGTTTGCACGCAGTCGCATCTTCATTGCATCCGCCCTGGCACAGTCTGGTACCAGCAGAATTGTAATATAATTTTCCATTCTCGGCACGCGTACAGACAGATAGTCTTTCCTTACCGCTATTGGCAATGCAGCCGGTCACAATTTCTTCGCCCTCTGTTGTACATTCATCTTCGGGACTCAAACATTGGGGAACCTCATCGATGACCGAACATACACGAGGTGTCGTATAGGATGCACAATCTGATGCTCGTAATCTATTCTTATTGCACTTCTTGAGTATATTGCCCTCGCAATGTGTTTCGTATCCATTTTCGCAGACAATAGGTTCCAGACATTTGTTGTCAGCAGAACATACGCCATATCCATTATAGCATTGTTCGCTCGACAACCAGCGATAGAACATACGGCCATCTAAAGATTTTTGGCATTGATAGGTTACCATTCGTGTTATTCCGGCTGGAGCTGTTTCGCACCGTACTACAACCTCGTTCTCTACCGAACAGTATTTTGAAGACGCAAAACAGCTTGAGTTTCCAAGGCTTTGCTGGGCCTTGCAGTCTTCGTCTTCTTCATCACAGGATTCTGGTTTTGCTGGCTGCGCAAACGATGCACAAGTCCCTGAACAATTCACCCGTTCTATCTTGCTGTTGTAGCAAACTATTAAGACATTGCCTTCGCAGGTTTGTTCAAAAGTACTCGTATCACAGGGGGCTCCGTCCTGATAACTCCCCCCCGCTTTGTCCGATCCTGAATCATCGCATGAAGTCATTCCAAAAACACACAATAATGCGAAGCATAATCCAAATCTCTTTTTCATATCAGTCCTTCAACTCCAATAAAAACGTCTATTCCGTCAGTGAATAATTCACCCAAATTCTCTGCTGTACTGATGATGCAGAAAGGTTTTTCAATGCTTTATTCAAAGCAGCGACCTGCCTTTTACACTATATGATTTTTTTGTAAAATACTAATTTTAACAGCAATCAACAGTAAGTCTCTTTGTGGTCTTTGGTACGATTTGACCCAATTTGGTTTGGGCCGTAATCCGGTGAATGTCGTGAATTCTGCTATAACCGCCGCGTATCGCATGGCGATAGCGGTGGATCGCAGGCGTATCGGCGCAGCCGATAGCCGAAGAACGCAGGGCGTATCGAGCGCAGGGGCGCGGTCTGTGACCAGCCCCAAAGCGAGATAGCCCGCGAATAGAAAGAATCAAGGCTAAACATACGCTTGTAGAGCGAATATCTGGCTTTTTCAGAAAAATAACAAATCGACTATAACGCTCAGTAAATTATGTGCTTGCATTTATTGCCTGTTTTTGTAGTTTGACGTTCCGTCTGTCCGAAGGTCGGATGGCGCACGGAATATGTAAAGATAATATATATGCGGTCTCGTACTGGCAGCTCCGCATGTTCCTTAACTGTTTTCTAAAAAGTAAGAATATGTCAGACAATATTTCTCGCAGAAATGCACTTAAACTCTTTGGTGTCGCCGCAGTTGCTGCAATCGGAAGCATTACCGGACTTTCCGCATGCAATAAAAAAGAACCCGAAAATAAAGCGGATAATCAGAATAATCAGGTGCCCGAAGCCAATGATAACCAGGCCAATGAGAATCTGGCAAAGGACAATGCGCAGGCGAAGGATAGTGATGCCAAACCTGCCAAAAGCAAACGCATCGTGTTCTATTTTACCGGAACGGGCAATTGTATGTATGTAGCCAGGGAGTTGTCCGACAATATCATCAGCATTCCTCAGGCGATGAAATTGAACCAGCTCGAATATGAAGCCGAAGAAATTGGTTTTGTATATCCGGTCTATGGTATGATGCCTCCCAATATGGTGCGTAAATTTATACAAAGTGCAAAGTTAAAAACAGATTATTTCTTTGCAGTCGCGACGTATGGCAACAAGCAGGGAAATGCGGTCAATATCTGGAATGATATTACAAAGGCATCCGGTTATACATTTGATTATATTGCAACGCTGCTGATGGTCGATAACTGGCTGCCGAATTTTGATATGGATGAGCAGAAAAAGATAGATAAGAACATTCCTCAGAATCTGGCCAAAATTAAAGCTTCACTCGAAAAACGAGAAAAATATCTCGAAGCTGTTGCAGAAGAAGATATTGAAAGATGGAATCAACGTAAAACTGCGGATTCTGGTCCGTTCCGCGGAGATGGCATTCATGCGCTTGCTGAAGAATGGTTTACCGTCACCGACGCCTGTACGACATGCGGTGCCTGTACACGCCTGTGCCCGCGCAACAATTATACAATGCCGGGCGAAAAGGCTGTTCCCAAAGGTGAATGTGAATTGTGTTTTGCATGTATACAAAACTGTCCGCGCAAAGCAATTATTATCACAGCAGGTGAAAAGAACCCCAAAGCACGCTATCGCCACGAAGCAATTACTGCCAAAGATATTATGAATTCGAATAATCAGAATTAGCAGTTAGCAGTTAGCAGTTAGCAGTTAGCAGTTAGCAGTTAGCAGTTAGCAGTTAGCAGTTAGCAGTTAGCAGTTAGCAGTTAGCAGTTAGCAGTTAGCAGTTAGCAGTTATCAGTTAG
>JAGACY010000393.1 GCA_017613855.1 Pseudomonadota bacterium | reverse complement strand
CCATCTATTCTGCCATAGATCGCATTTTTGCTGTTTTACAAACGGATTTGTTCGCAACTAACGTTGCTCACAATTTAATGAGCAGTTAGCAGTTAGCAGTTAGCAATTAAGGCATTCTCAAATAATCGTCACGCCCCGGAGGGGCGTATCATTCGTAGCTAATAGCCGTGGATGAGCCCGAAGGGCGTAACCCACGGATGAAATGCGGGATATTTGGGGATTATGGCAGTTAGCAATTCGCAATTCGCAATTCGCAATTAAAGCATTCTCAAATAATCGTCACGCCCCGGAGGGGCGTATCATTGAGGCATTTCCCGGGGTATTATCGTTCCTGGCGTTCGATGCGTTTCAAAAAACGATTTTTATGGTATAAGCAGAGGGTGTTTTTGTGGGGGTTCCCTTTGGTAACGAGTCAGGAAATAGAAGCATTTTGGCATGCCTTAAATGCATGTGTTGAACGGTTAAAGCCATTGGCCGTATCCCGGGGGGAGTGGTCTGTCCTGGATGAGCTTCAAAAATTGGAGCGTGCATGTGTGCTGTCGGCTGGAAATGCGAATCCTCTTGGGCTGCCTAGAATTGCCGAATTAAAAGAAGGGCTGTCCCGACTGGTTCATCTGGATCCGGAGATTTCCGGCCTTTATGCGTTTGCGCAGCATGCCTCGGAGCTTTTGGATACGCCGATTCTTGAATTGTCCGCGCGTCGGGAGAATCTTGCACGACGTTTGTTTTCGATGCACCGCTATCTGGATGGCGTTTCCGGACAGGAAGATTTTGGTGCCATCTCGGCTGATCGCGGCGAAGACATTCACTATGGCATTGGCCTGGGGCTGAGGAATGGATCATTGCTCAAATTCCTGAGCCGAATGTCGCAGCCCCAGGATAACAGGCCGGATTCGGTGGTTGAACGCTGCTTTGAGGAGGATGCCCCGGAACTCCTCGATGCCATTGGCAATGGGCAGGCATGTCTGGAAGGGTATTTCGAATCCCAGCTCATTCTCCGTTATGATCCCATTTTATCGCGCAAAGTTTATGCGCTTTCGGATAGTCTTAAAGCGCGCTTTAGCCGGCTTGGTGCGGAACCGGAGGCCAGGTCTGCACAAATCGATATCCTTGCCGGCCATCGATTTTTGGATGCCAAACGACATGCAAGACACGCAGGCATTGAGTCTATGCGCGGTTTTGCCATGCTTTTTGATTTGGATAAAGTCGCGGGTGAGGATGTCTTTGATGAAATGAAATCGGGGGATGCTGAGTCCCAGAAGTGCCTTTCTTTGGCAGATTCCGTGATTTCGAGACTTCAGGGACAGCATGCGGTTCACTGGAAGTCGCGTCTGGAATCTGTCTATCAGGGATATGGCTGTGTCGATGGACGGATTTATGATGAAATCCGTTTCCTCGGGAAGAATGTCGAGCATAAACGCTGGGAAGCACCGGATCTCGTTTTTGATGATGAAAATGTCTATGCAGTTCCGACGCCCGGACACCATTATATCGTCAGCCCCGGGGACAGGCTCTCACAATTGACCGAAAAAGCTTATGGCGCGCAAGGGGATTATCGCTTTGTTCTTCGGCAGAATCCACACGTGCAGCATCCTGAATTCCTGATGCCCGGGACTCGGCTCTATTTTCCGGAAATCCGGCAGGGCAGAGCAGATCCTCAAAAGGAAGAGGTAAAACTTCCGGCAGCTGTGAATGCAGAAAAGACGAGCGTCATCTATTGTCACCGTGAAATCACGCCCATGACGCCAATGAATGCTGAGCAGATTGAGCATTTTTGCCAGATGTTGAGCCAGCTTCCTGAGGAAGCACTCTATCAGGCTTCGGTCGTCGAGATTCCGGATGCATTGGCATTGGTATGTCAGGACAGTACCTTGCTCATTACAAGTGCAGACAATTTGCCGGAGGTATCCCAGCTTTATGGTGAACATGAGTCACCTCTTAAGGCATGGTTGGAGCATTTGGCAGCTCAGATTCGGGGCGATGTCGTTCTGGACAATGGCGTAAAATTGCCTTTTGCAAGTATTCCCGGGCAAATGCACCGCAATCAGTGGGCTGCGACATCGCTCAGACGTGTCATTCAAGATCCCGGGCTTCAGCCACTTCGTGCCGTCATTCATTCTCAAAGCTTTTCTGTCGATTTGATGGATACTCACGATGAAATGGTACTTCGCCTGGAAGAAGCTGATTTTACCGCCATTGAATCGATGAGGGAGGCGCGTCTGCGGGATTTTTCTGCGCCATTTGTGAGCAAGATTGCTGCCCTGGCACAGTTGTGGGTTTGCAGGGCGTTGCAAATCCCATTTGAAATTGCATTGCCTCCTTTTGAACATGCCAATCAGTATCCCGTCTCTCACGGGGATGAGGATGTTCGGATTCTCGTGCCCATCGGAACGCCGGTTTATCCCATTATGCCCGGTAAAGTTGTGGATTGCGGGCGTTATCCTGTCGTAGGGTATGGCATATTGATCGAGCATGCATGCGGCATTTGCAGTCGTTATACAAGTCTGGCGCGTTTGAACGTGCATTCCGGGCAGTATGTCATGCCGGATCGGGTCATCGGGCGGAGTGGAAGTACCCATCTTGAGGGGCAGCCCATGCTTCGGCTTGAAATCAGGAGATGCAGCAATCCAAAGGATTGGCAGGGATTTGGCGGTGCATGCCTGAATTATTATGATGTCATTCATCATACATGGCCGGATTCATCTCATATTGAATGTATCATAGGTGATTAATTGGAACGCTTTTTGTGGATAATCGTCAGCCTGCTGCTTGTCATTTGGGGGCTGACTTCGGGTGTGCATTATGGAACGACGATTCTCCTGTCCATCGTGTCTTTGGGATGTGCGGGGTATCTGACTTTCAAAGGATGGCATGCACGAATTCATCCCAAAGCCCCAGGATCGGTTGATTCATCCAAAAAAATTCTGGCACCATTTCATGGCTTTGGATGCATCGGGTGGATGCTCATTCTCATGATTGTGCTGTGCTTCCTGTCTATGATTCCGATCCCCATGTCCTTGCTCGGGATCATTTCTCCAAAAGCTGCGGATTGGTACCGGGAAGCCTGGGCTCTCGAAGGTGTGACGCGCAGTTGGGGATTTGTATCGACCTCTTTGGGGCGGACTGCCTTTGGATTATGGAATCTCATCGGGGCATTTGGCATCTATATCATCGCACTTCGATTGTGCGCGACGCGAGGTGCCATTCACCGACTGAGCCACCTGTTTCTCATTGCCGGTGCGGCATTAGTCGCTCTGCTATTCATGAAATACCTGGGATTTCCCATCGCGTTGGGGGAATCGGGCGAAACTTCGGCATGGCACATTGGGCTTCCCGTTAATACCAATCATCTGGGGGCTTTGTTTTGCCTCTTCTCGCTGATGTCACTCGGCGGTTTCTTGACGAAACGCCATCGGGATTCGACTGCCAGAAAGAGTCTGTGGTTCTTGTGCTACGTCGTTTTTGGCATTGCCGTTGTCATCACCGCCAGCCGTGGTGCCATCGTTTCGTGGGGAATAGGACAGATTCTGCTTCTGGTGCTTTTCTTCGGCGTTTCGAGGCGAATTCAATGGAAATATGGCATTGCGGCACTGTGTGCACTCGGGATTGTTGTTGCCGCCGTGCTGTTCATTTCGTCCTCTAAACTGCTGAATATCCGCGATGAATTTGCAGAAACCGAGATTTCATTTGTGACGGATGAGGAACAGCAGGACAATGACCTGACTGTAGAGGCAAAGCCCATTTCCAAAACGCAGATGTATGGGGATTTTGTCCATCTCATTGAGGATTGGGGACGCGCAGGTATCGGTCGTTCGGCTTTTCGCGATGTTTATCCCCAGTATCAGAGTTTTCCTTTTAGAAAACATTTTCGTCATGCTGAAAATGAGTATTGGGAAATACTCATGGAATACGGTCTGCTTTGGGGATTGATTTGCCTCATTCTGGGAGCCGCTGGTTTTGCGTGTTTTTGCAAAACCTATTGGAATGCCAAAGATGAACGTCCCATCATGTTGGGATTTTTGGCCGCCATCATTGCCGTCGCCATTCAGAACTTTTTTGATTTCGGAATGCGGTATTTTTCTGTCGGCCTGCCGTTTTGGATGCTTTGCGGTGCGCTCGAGGCGCGCCGTTTGCGCTGGAAATTTGGCCGCATCGATCATGACCATTCCGAATTGGATAAAAAGCGAAAGATCGAGTGGATCGCCGGTTATTGTGCGGTTTCGATAGGTATTATTGCGGCGGTGGCGACTTTGCCGGTTGCCGTGGATGGCCAGACTCAGATGTCGCTGCACAGATTGGCCAGTTGTGTGACCAAACAAGGCGTTGCCGGGTGTGATGATAATATCGATGACAATATGGTTCGCCGGGCCGGTAGCCATGAACTTCGGCGTTATATCGCTCAAAAACTGGTGCACGAGGGCGTGATGCAAAACGCCGAACAGCGACAGAAGACCTGGGAAACCGCGCGCCAGTGGTATGCGTCTGCAAGCCAAAAATCACCGCATGATGCCTGGACTTCCCTGCACCTTGGAAAATGCTGCCTGGCACTTGGGGATGAATCGTGCGCCGCTTCCCAGTTTAATCGGACTGTGCAGAATGATGCGCGCAAAATAACCGCAGCCATGTATGAAATGTCGGCACTGCAGCTTGCCAATATTGAGATACCTTCGAATGCGGCAGCTTTAAAATCGCTCGTTCGTTCGCTCATGGCAAGGAACCGGTATCAGGATGCCATCGAATTGCTTCGGCCGGTTCAAACTTCCAATCCCGGGCAATACATTGGTCTGATGTGCATGATCTATCAGAAAATGGACTTTGGGGAAGGCTGTGAGGCTTTGCTCGAAACCGTTCCGCCAAGTGTTCTGACGCCGGAAATCTTTGCACTTCGTGTCGATGCGATGGCTCGCGCCAATCAATATTCTCAGCTTTTTATCTATCTCGAGAATTCCGAATCGGCATTGGGCAATTCATACGACTATTGGCAAAAACGTCTCTATACCAGCGTCTTTTATGGCAAAGAAATGGGGGATGACTGGTACCGCGATTACATTCCGCGCGTATTCCTTAAAGTCAGACAGAAAATGCAGCAGACCGCAAAAGTTCGGTTCGATCTCATGCTGTGTGAAGCCAAATATGCCCTGGAACTGGGGCAATTCGCGCGAGCCAGGGGATTTGCCGAACGTGCATTGGCGATGCGCCCTAACCATCCTGTCGCTCAAAAAATACTGGATGCAGCCATCGTCGGTAGTAATTAAAATCACTTTTTTATGGGGGAGCCCCGTCTATTCGCCTTCGGCGAATACGCCGGGGCCGTGCGTCTATGGCTGATGGCCATACGCCGCACGGACTTTTTTATCTGGCATACCCCAGTGATACAGCATAATCCCCAAGGATATTGCGCAGCATCTGCCTTGCCCTGCATAGCCTGCTCATGACCGTTCCCATGGGGATTTTGAGTTTTTGCGCAATCTCCTTATAGGACAGCTCCTGAATGTCAGCCATAATAATGATGGTCTTGAATTCATTCGAGATGCTGTTGAATGCATGCATAATCTCATCAGAAAATGCATAGAAATAGTTTTTGCTGGCTGCGGTCTCTGTATTTTCGAGAACGCTCTCGGTACTTTCGGAGGTTTCAAGTACCTGAGGCTCATTCTCATTCAGAATATGTTCAATAAACGCTCTTTCTCTCTTTTTATGCTTGTATTTATTAATAAATGTATTGGTTAGAATCCTGAACAGCCATGCACGGCAATTGGTGCCTTCATCATACAAATCGAAATTATGATAAGCT
>JAGACY010000392.1 GCA_017613855.1 Pseudomonadota bacterium | reverse complement strand
GTGAATTATCGATATAAAGAAGATAAATGTCCGGATGAAAGGCCTATTTGCATGGGGAATGTATGCGTTCAGTGTGAAGAAGGAAAAACACGGTGTTCCGGCACAAAAGTTCAAAAATGTATGGACAGCCAATGGAAAGATGATCCCGAGTGCCTGGGAATATGCGATGGCGGTAGGTGTGAAATCTATCAATATGTACGAATCGTTGATTTGACAAATGGTAGTGGTGAAGATCCCGGCGCGGATATTGATGCTGTCGAGATATGGCGCAATGGAGAGATGGTCGGATATGCAGAAAGTATCGCTGATAAATCCAAAGATTTTTCTCATATAGACCAGTCAACAGGAAAACATGATGCTGTCGTAGATTCCAGCACATGTCATTATAAAAAATGCGGTACAAGTACTCTTCTTTTTACATCACTCGGCGGAAATAATAATTTTATTGTTTATAAAATGAGTGCACCGATTTACAACAATGATATTATTAAAGTCTATGAAATCGGAGGCTGCTATTTGGATAATATACAATCAAATTGCAGTGTGCGCACGACTTACACTGCCGGTAAAGATAGTTTTCAAGTGTCTATTTCGACATCCGCTAATAATAATATAAAAGATATCGGAACGAGTGTTAATAAAGGTCCCATCATCGAATTTCCGGTCAGCTTTTAATTAAACAGCCGAATTATAGGAAAATCCTAAGGTATGTCATTTGATGATTTGCATATCTCTTCCTAATAATAATTCCTTTCGCAAGAAATCATTCAGGAGCAAACATGGCAATTCCAAAATCCTTAAAAATCATTGGTGGCATCGTTCTTTTGACGATACTGGCTGCTGGTTACATGTTTTTTATGCGTCTGACACCGCGCGATTTCGTGCGCATGCCAGACGGCGTACTCGACGATGCCATCTATGCGGCTCAGCAGCATGATCTCAAAGCTTTTAAGCGCACCTTTACCAAGGATATTCAGGAAAAGATGCAGGCCATGCACGATAACAACATGAACCGCGAGTCGGGAACGACCTCCGATCGCGAAAAACCCGAGCTCTTCTGGACCTGGGATACGCTCATGGACCGCATGTCCAAGCAGGGCGGCTTTGAAGTTAAAAAAACGTCTACCAAATTTTTCGATTATATGATCGATGGCAAGGCCAAACTCGAAATCGTTTATTTTGATAAGGAACGCGACAAAGAGAGACAGAAAAACTATACGCTGCTGCGCAATGACATGGTATGGCGAATCGATTTGACGTCGGATCCCGATTTCGTCAAGGCATATAATCAGTCCGTGCGTTCATTCAGGACCGTTGAGTCGGGATTTGGACGAGAGGATGAATAAAGTCTCAAAATTTAAGACTTTGTGAATTGTGTTATATTCTAGCCCCGCGAGGGGCTTTTTTTGTTCTTTGACAATTTTTTTGTTGCGCGGCTATGGCGGCCTTCGGCACGCCATACGCCCTGCGCGCTCGGGCTATTGGCTGCGCCAATACGCCCTGCGCGCTCGGGCTATTGGCTGCGCCAATACGCCCTGCGCTTTAGTTATTCATTATTCACTATTACGTATTCACTGGTCTTGTTCGGATAACATTGAGTAATAGTGAATAGTGAATACAACCAATTGCTCATTGAATCATGTATTCATTTTTATGAAGAATAAACTCAAAACAATCTTACTCTTTCTGATGATATTCGGTCTCATGGGCCTGACCGGGTGCTTTAGTCCCGTCAAGTACGGCAAAGAACTCGATGAACAGGCGCAAAAGGTCGAATACACTTATGGGGATATTGCGCTCAGCGGGCAGGTGCGCGACAAATGGTGGCAGGCCTACGGGAATTCGGAACTCAATGGGTTTGTCGAAATCGTACTCGAAGAGAACCCGACCATTCTGGCGGCTTACCTGCGCATGCTCGACAGCGAAATGGCGCTTGAACAGGTCAAATCCAATTATTATCCTAATCTGAATCTGACTGCCGGCGTCGGCTATGGCGGCAGAATTCAGGAGAATAGCACTGCAGATCCCAGTTACAGTCTCGGACTCTCGCTGAGTTACGAAGTCGATCTTTGGGGCAAAGTTCGCGCTCAAACACGCGTCAGCGAGTTGTCATATTTGTCCGCCGAAGACTCGGCCGAATCGGCATTGCTCTCGCTCGTCGGGAATGTCGTTACCTCGTGGTTCAATATCCTTTACTATCGGGATCGCAAGGTTTTATCTGAGCAATTGCTCGAACTGTCCGAAGATTACTATCAACTCGTACAGGAATACTACAAGACCGGGCAGACGAATGGCATGGATTTGCTCGAACAGCGTCAGCAAATCGAGTCTCTGCGATCGACCATTGCCCAATACGACACCAATATTCGCATTGCCACGCAGTCGCTTTCGATTCTGGTCAATGGCAAGACCAAGCCAGCGGTCGAAGGTTCCATGCCGGATGCGGTCGAAGTCGGTGGTACCGTCGATGTCCAGACCCTTCTGAACAGCCGTCCCGACATTCGTTCTGCACGCCGAAGTGCCGAACAGGCCGATGCCCAGGTCGTCATTGCTATTGCCGATCGCTTGCCAACGCTGCGTTTGAGTGCTTCGCTGGCCTTCAGGTCGTCGAGTATCGTCGATTTGTTCAAAGCTTTGATTTGGGATTTGGCTGCCAATTTCTCTGCCAATCTCTTTGATGGTTTTAACAAAACCACTGCCATCAAGCGGGCAAAAGTCTCTTATCTTTCGCAGCGCATCTCTTATGCACTCGTCGTCATGCAGGCTGTCTCGGAAGTCGAACAGGCTCTTTTGGAACTGCGTTTGCGCGAACAGCTGCTCGCCGATGCACAGGCGGACCTCGAACGGCATAAAGAAATTCTCGAAACTTCGCGCGATTACTTTACGCACGGCCTGCTCGACTATAACCGCGTTTTGTCGGCACTTCGCAGCATGATTTCTTCTTCGCAGTCTGAACTCGATGCACGACATAATCTTTTGAATGCACAGATCGCGTTATTTAAAGCCATGGGCGGATCTCAATGGCTCAATGACGCAAGGACCAGAGGGAAAGACAAGGCTAAGGAGATGCTGGAGGAATTAGACAGTAATGGATAATGGATAATGAATAATAGAATGGTATTCACAGAAAAATACATCCCGGAGGGGCAGTACATTCGTAGTGATTAACCGTGGGGAAAACCGCGTTGAACGTGAATAAAGATAAGATAGTAATATAAAAAATTGCTTTTCTTTTGGAAAGGGGTGTGGGGAAAACCTTTTCTTTTGGCACAAAAGAAAAGGTTTTCCCCACGCAAAAAAGGAAAAAACTGTGAGCAGTAAAGCAAGACCATTTATTATACAGGGGTTGATCGCAATAGCCGTCGTGATTGTCGGTATTATTGTTGCGCGAGCGTACCTGATGGATCGCGTCAAACCCAAGAAGATGCCGATGCGGGATGTCGGTGTACTCGTCGAGGTCATTCCTGTGACGAAAGAGCCGCATGTCGTCAAGCTTTCGGGTACCGGCCAGGTCGAGATGAGCCATTCCCAGCAGATAAAGAGCGAGGCAAATGGGCGAATTACCTGGATAAATCCCGGTTTTTATCCGGGGGCGCGCATCAAAAAGGGCGAAGTCATCGCAAAGATCAACACCGACGATTACGCGACCAAGCTCTCGAATGCCAAAATTCAGCTGCGGCAAAAAGAAGTGTCGCTCATGCAGGAAGAAGCCAAGGGCCGAGCGGCTTCGGCAGAACTCGATGCCCTGAAAAAGAGCATGGCAGACACGGATTTGACCGAAGAAGAAGCCGATTTGGTGCGTCGTAAACCGCAATTGCAGAATGCGATTGCCGACGTCGAACTGGCCAAAAATAACGTCGCCCAGGCGCAGCGCGATTACAACCGCAGTATCGTCAAAGCCCCTTATGATGCCGTCGTCAAAGAAGCCAATGTTTCGATGGGGGATTACATTACCGGCGGTTCTTTGGGAACGCTCGTTTCTACTGATGAATACTGGGTTTATCTGAGTCTAAACCCATCTAATGTCGGGTGGCTCAAAGTCGGGGAATCACTCTCTTCTCTCAAGGCCGAAGTCGAATATGACATTGGGGGCAAGCACGTGACGCGTGCGGCAAAAGTCAAATCGGTGCAGCCGGCAGTCGAATCCTTAGGGCGCATGGTGCAGATCCTTTTGGCCATCGAAAATCCCCTTGGGGAGCCTGTGAATGAACCTCTTTTGGTTGGAACTTTCGTCACAGCCTCGATTTATGCCGAAGCCCCACTCGACAGCATTGAACTGTCGAGAGCTTTTGTGCGTGAAGGGAATCAGGCCTATATCTGTACCAAAGATAATAAGCTATCGATTCGAACGCTCACGACGCCCTATAAAACGAATGACAATGTCTATGTGACCGAGGGCATCGAAGAGGGTGAGCGCGTTGTAACGACGATGTTGACGTCGCCGGTCGAAGGCAGACGCCTGCGCGTCAAGGGCGAAACCAAGGAAATGGGCGATGTTCCGGATGACGGCGGTCGCGGCTTTGGCCCTCCCGGCATGGGCGGTCCACCGAGGTAGTTGTTTTTCTGGGGTATGCTGGGGGAAAACTTTTCTTTTGGCACAAAAGAAAAGGTTTCCCCCAGATCCCCTTCCAAAAGAAAAGCAATTTTTATGAATGTATTGTGCATCATAAACATAGGCGGATGCGTATTTGCAACGCAAATAGCAGCCGCGAAGCGCGACGTATTTCGCGGCAAAGCCACGAAATAGCCGCGATAAAAACAATGAACAATGGACAATGAATAATGAATAATTGTTATGACATACAATGAGAACGGTAATTTCCAAATGTCATTCAATCCATAGGGAATAACTGACATTTACTTAAATTTAGAATCAAAATAATTCCGCATTCCGCATTCCGCATTCCGCATTCCGCATTCCGCATTCCGCATTCCGCATTCCGCATTCCGCATTCCGCATTCCGCATTCCGCATTAAAAATGGAGAACGCACTTGGACGCTCCAGAGAATAAACAGCCGGTTGAAAACAAAACCGAAGAAAACACCAAAAAGACGAAACAGCCCGTCGATCCTTCGATTTTCCGCGGGCCACTCGCCTGGATGGCGCAGAACCATATTGCGGCCAATTTGGTCTTCTTTATGTTCATCATCGCGGGTATCGTGATGCTGCCGAGCTTAAAGAAAGAGCTCATGCCCAATACCGAGGCACAGCGCATCATGGTGAGTGCCAGTTATCCGGGATCGACGCCCGATGAGGTCGAAGAGGGGATCGTCATTGCAATCGAAGAATCGGTGCGCGGCATCGATGGTATTAAGACCATGACTTCGACGGCTTCGGAAGGATCGGGCAGTGTGCAGCTCGAATTGCAAGATGGTGCCGATGTCATGCGCACCAAAAATGAGATTGAGCGCGCAGTCAATCAGATTACGACTTTCCCCGATGATATGGAAAAGCCCGTTGTGCGGGAAATGACGCGAAAATCGGTCGTCTTGAGCGTCCTCGTGTATGGCGACGTCGGCAAGGCGGCGCTTCGCGAAGTGGCGCAGGATGTGCGCGATGATCTCATGCTGCAAAACGGGGTGAGCATCGTCGAGCTGTCGAATGTCGAAAGTCCCGAGGTTGCTGTCGAAATTTCGCAGGAAGCTGTGCAGAAATACGGGTTGAAACTGCAGGAAGTGGCCAGTGCTATCAGTTCAAGCTCGGTCGATTTGTCGGCCGGTAATTTAAAGGCCGAGAGCGGTGCTGTCACGCTGCGTACGACTTTGCGTAAACGATATGCGAGCGAATTCGAAAGTGTCGTACTCAAAACCAGCTCGGATGGGCGTGTCGTGCGCTTGAGCGATGTCGCTACGGTGACTGATACTTTCGAGGAATCGGATTATTCGGCGTCATACAATGGTTTGCCCGCTGTTCAGCTGCAGGTGTACAGCGTCGGCGATGAGACGCCCGTCGGCGTTTCGGATGCCGTTCGCCGCTATTTGGACGAACACGAGGGCACATATCCCGAAGGAGTCAACGTCGGCATTCGTTCAGACCGCGCCGATTCTTATCGCGTCCGTATCAATCTGCTCATGAAAAATGCGTATTCCGGTTTGGCGCTCGTCCTCATATTTTTGGGATTGCTGCTCGATATCCGTATCGCATTCTGGGCCGCCATGGGCATGCTCACTTCATTTGTCGGTGCCATCGCAGTCATGGTCGTATTTGATGTTTCATTTAATATGATTTCGCTGTTCGGCTTTATTCTGGCACTCGGTATCGTCGTCGATGACTCGATCGTCGTGGGCGAATCCGTCTATGTCAACCGGCAGGAAGGGCACAAGGGCATTGTTGCCTCGCTGATGGCACTCAGAGAGGTTTCGCAGCCGGTCATTTTCTCGGTTTTAACCTCGATTATCGCGTTTATTCCGCTGCTGTTTTTGCCCGGTATGCTCGGCAAGGTCTATCGGGATTTGCCGATCATCGTCATTATCATTTTATGTATATCGATTATCGAGTCGATGCTCGTCTTGCCGGCACATCTCAGTCACATGAAGGCGCGCACCGATGGGTTTATCAAGCTCATTCAGCGTTTTCAGTGCAGAATTGCCGATGCTTTCGAAAGCTGGATCGAACGCTACATCAAGAAATTCATTTCGTTCTGCGTCAATCAGCGCTATGTCGTGACGGCGCTTGCCATCGCCATTCTGATTGGCACGATTGGCTATGTTTCGAGCGGCCGACTGCGTTATACGATGATGCCCGAGGTCGAGGGCGATACCGTTTCGGCATCCATTCGAATGGCCGAAGGCAGCCCGGTGAGCCGCATCAAGGAAGTCGAAAAATACTATCTCGAACGCACCCAGGAAGCCATCGACGAAATCGGGCGCGATTCGGTCATCGGCGTTTATTCACAGATTTCGGGCGGTTCCTCGGGGTCGTTCCAGGTTTACCTCAAACCTGCGACCGAACGAAATTATGCCTCGAGTGATTTCTCAAAACTCTGGCGCAAGAAAATCGGCGAAATCCCCGGGGTAGAAGGCGCGTCCTTCAGGTTTAATCAGGGGCCGGGCGCAGGCAGCGCCGGAGCGACGTTCAATCTTTCCCACCGAAGCAGCGAAGTACTCGAAAAAGCTGCCGAAGAATTTGCAGCAATCCTAAAAACCTACGATGGCGTCAAGGATGTCGATGTCAATACATCGCCCGGTAAAGCACAGCTTTCGTACAAACTGACACAGGAAGCCCGCAGCCTGGGCGTGACCGAAAGCGACTTTGCGCGCCAGTTGCGTGCGGCAGTTTATGGTACCGAGGCTCTGCGCCAGCAGCGCGGTAATGACGAAGTCAAGGTCTTTGTACGCTATCCTAAAGATGTGCGATCATCCGAAGCACTCGTCGAAGATTTTCTCATCCGGACGCCGTCCGGCGGCGAAATCCCGTTGTCGCGCGCAGCTACCGTCGAACGCGGCCATGCCTATAAGAGCATTTCGCGTACCGATGGCAAGCGCATTCTGTCCGTCAGTGCCGAACTCGACGGCGATGTGACGACCGTCGAGGAAATCCGCGCTCAGCTCGAAAAGAAAGATATGGCCTCGCTGCAGGCAACCTTCCCCGGATTGTCCTTCAGCATGGGCGGCATGCAGGCCGACAGCGATGAAATGTGGTCAAAAATGATCCTATTCTTCAGCTTTTCGATCTTCGTCATGTTCGCCATGCTCGCGATTTCATCCAAATCCTATATCCAGCCGATCATGATTCTAGTGGCTATTCCCTTCGGGTTTGTCGGTGCCATCCTCGGGCATGTCGCCCTCGGCTACAATCTAAGCTTGATTAGTATTCTGGGTATGATCGCGCTCTCGGGTATCGTCGTCAACGCATCGATTGTGCTCACGAGCGTCGTCAATGACTTCTTGGACGAAGGCATGTCCTTGCGCGAAGCTGTTATCGAAGGCGCGACGCGCCGATTCCGCCCCATCTTCCTGTCGACCATCACGACGTTCCTGGGCGTTTTTCCGATGATCCTCGAAACGAGCAAAGAAGCGCGCTTCCTCATTCCAATGGCAATCAGCCTCGGCGTCGGCGTGCTCTTTTCGGCCGTCATTACGATTGTCATTGTCCCCTGCAATTATATTATGATTGAAGACGGCAAAGGCATCGTGCGCAAAATCTTCGGCATCAGCAATGAGCCCGAGGACGATTCGATCGAAAATGACGAAGCCATCATGAAGCGCGAATCCGAAAAGAGAAAAGCCGAAAGACTTGAGAAAGAGAAAGCCAAAGAGAAGAAATAGGGGAGGGATGGAATTCTGAATTAACAATGGATAATTGATAATTGATAATGAGGGTATTCTCGGGGCGATTTCTAAAGTATGAAGATATTTGTATTTCAGCAATTGGTACGGATATTCCCTATTTGCTTTAGAATTTCTCATTAGTTTTGCATCCTAATTGTTCATTATCCATTATTCATTATTTATTGATTTCCGCGTGCTATCTCGCCTTTGGGCGACCACAGGGTCGCCCCTTCGGCTTCGATACGCACTGCGCTGCGCGGCTATTGGCCAAAGGCCAATACACCGCGCATTTCTTATTTTGGGGGATGCAAAGTCATAGGCGACTTCACGCCTGCAGGCTGATTGAAGCTGTGTTGTACGAGGATGAAGAGCTTTGCAACAGAAATTTACATTTAAGCTTATAGCTTGTAGACGTTAATTGAGCCTTGAGGGCAATAGTCTCAAACTCAGGTAAATGATTCTTAACTATAAGCTATAAGCTATAAGCTATAAGCTATAAGCT
>JAGACY010000391.1 GCA_017613855.1 Pseudomonadota bacterium | reverse complement strand
TCCGCAAAGTTCTTCTTTACGTTGTCATTCTTGAGGCCATCCACAATGGGCTGGAGCTTTTCGAGTTCTGCTTTGCCGCCAAAACCGGCGATGGCTTTGAAAATCGGCCCTTTACCGAGCCAGCTGAAGTTTTCGTCCTTAACCAGGTCGGTGAGGACTGCGGAGAATTCGTCCATTTTGAACCAGGTCGCTTCTTTCTTCCAGTTGTCGAACTCACCCTTGCTGTTGGCGATGGTCGAAAATGCCGCAATAGAGCTCCAGGCGGGCACGTCTTTGGTGCGCGGTGTCTTCTTGAGGTAATCCATCGTGGCTTTGTAGGCGTTTTCATTGTGATTCTTGTGGAATGGATAATCGAACCACATCACAGACAGACCGCGAACGCAATCGCCGTGGATCTTGGCTTTGCTGTCATCGTTCAGAATCTTGACGATGGGTTCAATGACTTTTTCGTCACCGAGTTTGCCGGAACCAGCACAGGCGAGTTTGGTGACGTTCTCGTCCGCATCGCTCATCAAGGCAATGACGGCATCCACGGCACCGTCGACTTTGTCTGACCAGGTATTGCCAAGGGCAATGGCGGCTTTGCGGCGAACAAAGACGTTCTCGTGTTTGGACATGTCGACCAGGAATTTGCCGACTTCGGGATCTTTGTTGCCTTCGTTCGAAAGACCCGCTACGAGTTCCTGGAGGGCATAAGGATCTTTTTCGTTCTTGATGGCTTCTTTACCCAGATTGATGTCATCTTTTTTGGCACCGAAGATGCTGGCAATGCCTTTGTAGCCTTCGCCGCGGACGATCGGAGAATCGCTCTTAACGAGCTTGGGCATCACTTCCTGAGTGGCGGGGAATAAGACTTTGTCTTTTTTGAGCTGATCGATGGCGTCGTAGGTGAGGCATTCTTTCTTATTGAGTGTGAAAGATTTTTCGTCGATCTTGCAGCACTTTAATGAATCCAGAATTTCTGCATAGCTGTCTGTTGTAATGACCTGCTTGCCATTTTTGTCTTCGAGTTTGGCAAGTGCTTTGAGGGAATCGACCGTCACGGTTGAGCAGAAATCTTTGGGAGCTTCGGCTTCAGCCTTGGGGGCTTCTTCTTCGGCTTTGGGGGCTTCGTCTTTCTTGCAGCTGGCAAAATTAAAGAGCATGAGCGCTGCAAGTAAGCTGAGGGAAAGTTTTTTCATTGTTTCTCCTGGTTTAGAGGATAAAAAAAAATGCCATGTCAATGGCTTAAAAATGAAACCACATGTGGTGTTTATGGCACACACTTGGCGTACAACTAGCACATCCCGGGGGGGAATGGCTAGTATTTATATTAGGCTCTGTAATGAGCGTAGAGGTTCTACTCACGAAAGATTGCAATTCTGGCTTGAAGCTTAGAGCTTAGAGAAAGAATTTGCCACTCCAAGCTCCAAGCAATGAAAAGCCTTATTTTATCTCAGGATGCCGCCTAATTTTTCATTGATGGCATCGACGATCTTGGCGTGAGCCTGGGTGACTTCGTCGTCCGTGAGCGGGCGGCCCTGCTCGGCGTCGTGTGCCTGCGGGTGGCGGTATTTAAAGGTAAGCGCAATGCTCTGATAGCCGGCCTGAATCTGCTTGCCTTTGTAGACGTCGAAGATTTGCCAGGATTCGAGGTTTTCGGGGCGGTTGGCTTCGATGACGGCCGCAATATCGCTGTAGTTGATAGAATCTTTGACAGTGATCGACAGGTCGCGCTGCGAGAAATGGAAGCGCGGGAGCTGTTTCATGCGCAGGAGGTGCGTCTTGCGCGTAAGCAGGTGGCCCAGCTCGATTTCGGCCACAAAGACGGGCCCGTCGAGTTTGTAGTTTTTGAGCACGAGTGGATGAAGTTCGCCAAAGTGGCCAATGACGCGGTTGTCGAGCTTGACGGCGGCCTGGATGCCGTCGTGCAGCCAGGGCACGGTTGCGGCGTTCTGATCGAACACGACTGGTGCATCGAGCGCTTTAAATGCCGATTCGATGATGCCTTTTACATCGTAGACATCCATCTGCCTTGCCGGGGCGTACCACGGTTTGGGCGTTTCGCCATAGCAAAGTACGCATAAACGCTGGAATTCATCGAGACAGACGACATCGTTGGCCTTTTTTTTCGGGTAAAAGACTTCGCCCACTTCGAACAAAGTGCAGCATTTCTGCTGATTTGCGAGGTTCTTTTGCAGGGCCGCAATCATACTCGGGAGCATCGTCGTGCGCATCGTGCTGCGCTCGACGCTCATGGGATTGGCGAGTTTCATGGGGTTGGATTCGGGCGCATCCGCAGGGAAATTGAGGCGCGCGGGGTCGGACGGATCCATGAAGGTGTAATGCATGCATTCGTCGAGGCCCATGTCGATGAGCGCTTCGCGCAAATCGTGCAGGCGTGCGCGTTCGGCGCGATCGTAGAGATTGGGTGCAACGGGGTATTTCGTCGGGTTGAGGCTCTTTTCGTAGGGCGTATGCGGGCATTTCATCGAAACATCGGGCAGGGCCGCCGGGAAATTGTCGAAGCCGTAGCCACGGCAGATTTCCTCGATGATGTCGATTTCGCGCGTAATATCCGAACGCCAGGTGGGCACTTTGACGCGGATTTCGTCGGTATCCCAATTGTCGGACACAAAACCGATGGGTTTGAGCAGTTTTTCGAGTTCCTTGCCGGTAAAGGCAACGCCGAGCATCGCTTTAACCCTTGCGGTGCGCAGCGTCAGATCGATGGGATGGTTGACGGCGATGAATTGATCGTCGATGGCCACGAGTTTGGGGGCATCGGCCTGGCATTGCTGCAGCAGCCAGACGGCGCGCGCAGCGGCGCGGGCAACGCCCTGAGCATCGACAAAACGCTCGAAGCGGTGCGAACTTTCGGAGTGCAAACCAAGGCGTTTACTGGTTTTGCGCACGCGCGTCGGATGGAAAGAAGCAATCTCGAAGATAATCCGCGTCGTCGATTCGCTGACTTCGGTATCGGCACCGCCCATGACACCGGCGACGGCCACGGGCTTTTCACCGTCGGTAATCACGATGTCGGTATCGTTTAAATCGTAGGTTTCGTGGTTAATCGCCAAAATCTTTTCGCCGGCTTTGGCGCGGCGGACGGCGATTTTGGCGGCTGCCATCTTGTCGGCATCGAAGGCGTGCATCGGGTGGCCGAATTCAAAGCATATAAAATTGGTGATATCGACGACGTTGTTGATCGAACGCGCACCACCGGCTTCGACGGCGCTCTTGAGCCATGCAGGGCTTGGGCCGACTTTGACGTTTTCGATGAGAATCCCCATATATCGCGGGCAATCGCTGCCATTTTCAATGCTGACGAACGAGCCCTTGGGGATTGCGCTCAAATCGGCCATTTCGACGGCTTTGGCGGATGTGCCAAGCGAAGCGGCGAGTTCGCGTGCCACGCCATAGTGGCTGAGGCAGTCGCCGCGGTCGGGCGTGAGGCCGATTTCAAAGATATCGGTATGATAGGCGGCCACCGATTTGGGCACGTCCATACTGAGGGCTTCGGCCATTGGTGCGCCAATCTTCGCATCCGCGCGCAAACGCATGAGCGTTCCGTGATCATCGCTCAGGCCCAACTCGCGTTCGCTGCACAGCATACCGTTCGATTCTTCGCCGCGAAGCTTGGATTTCTTGATGACAAAGCCATTGCCCAAATCGGCACCAATCGGCGCAAAAGGCACGACCCAGCCTTCTTCGATCCCAGGAGCGCCGCAAACGACGTGGATGAGCTCACCTGTGCCCGCATCGACATCGACCAGATGCAGATGATCCGAATTGGGATGTTCTTGTATCTTAATGAGTTTGGCGACTTTGATGTCGGCTATATGCGTCGGGTCGGCTTCCATTCCCTCGACCTCGAGACCGCGGGCCGTTATCCGCTTTGCAGCTTCCTCTGCCGTGATATCGCCCGTCTCGACCATATTTTGCAGCCATTTCCAACTAATGCGCATGTGTATTTTCTCCCGTTTGGAAAGAATGTGAGTTTAATTTATGCAAGGCAAAAAAATGCGGAATTCGGAATTCGGAATTCGGAATTGAATATGTCAAATCCAACTGTACCTCTAAAGCTAAAACGCTTCTATTCTTTAGGAACTACAATGAGAATAACTAAATAATTCCGCATTTCGCATTTCGCATTCCGAATTAGTGATAATTACTCATTACTAATTACACATTTCTCATTATCTTCTAAACTGCCCAAGGAATCTCAGGTCGCTCTCGAAGAACAGGCGGATATCCGAAATGCCGTGCAGCAGCATGGCGACGCGCTCGATGCCGACACCAAACGCCCAACCGCTCCAAACCTCGGGATCGATGTGACCTTCGCGCAGGACGTTAGGATCGACCATGCCGGCACCGAGAATCTCGATCCAACCGGTCTGTTTGCACAGACGGCATCCCTTTTGACCGCAGAAAATGCAGGCGATATCGACTTCGACGCTCGGCTCGGTAAACGGGAAAAAGCTCGGGCGCAGGCGGATCTTGGTGTTTTTGCCGAACAGCGACTGTGCAAAAAGCTGCAGAATGCCGCGCAGATGCGTCAGATTGAGGCCTTTTTCGATGTGCAGGCCTTCGATCTGATGGAACACCGGCGAATGCGTCACGTCGTCATCGCGGCGATAGACCGTACCTGGAGCAATGATTCGGATAGGCGGCTCATAACAAAGCATGGTGCGCACCTGCACAGGGCTGGTGTGCGTGCGCAGCAGCGACCCGTTCTCGAGCATCAGCGTATCCTGCATGTCGCGCGCAGGATGGTCCTCGGGGAAATTGAGCGCCTCAAAATTGAAATAATCCCATTCGGACTGCGGCCCGCGAGCAATCTCGAACCCCATCGACAGGAAAATATCCTCGATTTCGCGTTGTGTCTTTTGCAGCGGATGCTCGGCACCGCGCACGGGCATGCGGCCCGGAAGCGATAAATCGACGCGCCGATTCTTGAGATCCGCGAGCATCTTGGCTTCTTCGAGGTGTTTCTGTGCCTCGGCAAAACGCGCTTCGAGCTTGTCGCGAACCTGGTTGACGAGCGCGCCCAGCTTGGGACGTTCATCGGGCGTCAGCTCTTTCATGTGCTGCATATACGCCTGAACTTCGCCTTTTTTGCCGAAAAATCGTTTTTGTAACGCAACGAGCGCATTTTCATCGGCTGCACTGCCGATCAAATTGAGCCCGTCATCGAGGAGTTCCTGGAGTTTGGACCAGACTTGTTCGGATGGCATTGGGACGGTATCTCCTTGAGAATGCACAATGCGCAATGCGCAATGCGCAATTGAGTGACAAAACTTAAGGAATTGCCTGAAGAACGAGTATTTAAGATGTCTTAAAGATATAAGCAGTAATTCTTCAGGAATAACCTTGTGAATGCCTTAATAATTGCGAATTGCGAATTGCGAATTGCGAATTAATGTTCGCTTCGGCTTTTTTTGGCCTGCGGCCAAAATGCGCCTTCGCGGCTGCCCTATGTCGGCCTGCGGCCTCCATACGGTCAGCCAAACTTTTTGGCGGCTCGCTTGTACCACAATGTGTGCATAAATTGGCGAAAAAAGTAACGCCAACTTAAATGCACCGTCCTGGTTCGGCGCAAAAATGCCCCTTGTCGCATTGCACTTCACCGCATGGGCATTTTTCCTGAATACATTCGAGGCCCAGGTCATAATGGTTCAGGTATAAATGCGGCTCATAGAGGTATTTGTCCTTAATACAGGTGCCATTATCATTAATCTTAATGCCATTGCTGCGTTCGCTTGCGCAGCCACCATTGCTCAAACTGGTATAATCGATGTCATGTCCCCTGTATTCACAGTATTCGTTATAATAACATCTGCCGCCTTTATAGCATCGTGTTTCGCCGCATGGGCAGCCCTCCGCTTTGCCGCATAAGTCATGGTCGCTCATAAACGTGGTGATTTCGCCGCCAATATGATCATCGGTTTCATAATCCGTTTCATGGATATAGCTGACATGCTTGATCCAGGTAAAATCCTGGCATTGGCCGTCGATACACGTCTGCTTGTAACCGCACTTTGCTTCGCCGCAGGCACAGCCGTCTTTTTGTGAACAAAGCCATCCGATTTCATTCGGGAAATAGCTTATGTATCGGACATTGCCATATTCTTTGGTTTCTTCGACAACTCCGACAATACATGCAAACCCCGATGAATTCTTTGGATAGGGAACGCCGCGGCAGGTAGCTTTGTATTGCGTATTGCGATAATACCGTTCGAAACCATATCGTTGAACAAAATCAACCCCGCTGTGGTTATCCAACGACTCATCTCCATCGATTTCTTTGGTAAATTGATAGGGAAATGCTCGATCCTGCTGATAGCCAAAAGACCAATCCTCTGAGCTGCCCTCATTTTCCAGAGGTATAAAGACGTTATCTCCTTTTCGGATATGGCCGCTGTAGGGGTGATATTGAATCTGCTCGATTTCAACCGGAACAAATTCGACGGTATGTCCTGCGATTTCGACGGATGTCGGATTATTCAGGCAGCGATTCTGGTGGCAGAATTCGCCTTTTTGACAGCGCAATTCGCCGCATGCGCATCCTTCGGCCCTGTCACACTGCGGAAATCCCCAATTTGATACATATTCCTGAGGATTTGCTAGCCTTTGCGGCGTCGAGAAGAAGAGGCACTGGTTCTGGATGCATCGCGTCCTTTCCGGACAAATGACGCCGCCGCAAGGATGTGGCTTGTCTTTGTACTCGTTTTCATCCGCAAACAGGTTTGCTTGGATAAAGCAGGAATCACCTTTATTTTTGGTATATCCGGCGCAGTCGCAGCCTTCATCCTGTGCACAGACCAATTTGCCGCTTTCGCAAGCCCACCCCGGAGCCGCCAACGCGCGCTTACGCCCGCAATAGCATACACCATCGATGCACGCTTCCCCTTTGCCGCATTGCCCCTGGCCGCAAGCGCAGCCGCCCGAAAGTCCGCATTGCCATTCGTATTTGTCATAATGCGGATCATCGTCATCGACGTATGGATTGTCATGAACTGGGCGCGGTACATCGGGATCGACGATCAAACGACAGACATAACCGTCACCGATACGTTTCTTTTGACCGCATACCGGCTGTTTATACAGCTGTTCCGGCGGGCATTTTTCGGGATCGGTACATTTCCATTGGCCTTGTTTGCATTCATATTCATTGCCGGGCGATATTACCCCGGCACAAAAACAAGAACCATTGTGACATTCGGCGGCTTTGGCGCAAATCGTGCTGCCGCATTTGCAGCCGCCGTCTGTTTGGCACATTTTATCATAATCGGGACGGTATTCGCCTTCTTTTGGCGGCACCTGTTTCGCATAAGCGCCGCAAACCGCCGGTGTGGGATCGTGCTTGCCGTTGCCTTCACATTTCCCGCTGGACGTGCAGATTTCGCCTTTTGCGCATTCACCTTTGCCGCAGCAGCATTTATCGAGCTTGCAGACGAATTCCCCATTGTCATTGCATACAAACTGATTGGGAATTTCAAAATGTCGATTGTACAAATCCTCAAACTCAAAGTAAGAAATGTCATCGAGGCATTTCTGATAATGAGGATATTTATCCGTTATTTCATCAATATAATTGTTCTGTTCGGTCATACGGGCTTTACCGGTGGGGGCAAAAGATTCTCCCCAAACGTAATAGGTGCCGTATTTGGTTTTGCATCCTTCCATATTGTCACAAACCCAGGTACTATCATCGGGATCGCCGCCGCCATCCCCGCTTCCGCTCGAAATTGTTTCGAGGACAAAATCGTCGCCAGGCTCGTCGTAACATAGATTATTCCTGCAAATCCCATCGCATGGCGCGCCATCGCAGTACCCTGTCACGCGATTGTCCCCCTTAATCTCTGTGATATCCATGCTGTCATCATACCCTGGCGGCGTGTATTCGTCCGAATAAGGCAGCGGCTTAATTGGCGCCACAATGGGGTACTCGGCTTTGGGATCGAGCGGAATCAGATCGGCCATTTCCGTGGGAATTTTTGGCGGAATCGCCGCATTGGCATCGTCCTTGGGCGGTTCGAGGACAGTACGTTTTGGGTTGTTGGCGCCCTCTTTGGCACACCCTTCTGCGCGATAGCATCGGAATCGTTCATCGACACATTCCCAGGTCGCAGCATCCTGTGGGGATAAAGCAACGCCGCCGCAGGTGCATTGCCCTTCGACGCAGGTTTGGTGCACGCTGCAGGCGATATCCTTACATTTTTCATCGACAGTGGGTTCGGCCGGCGCTTGGGCCTGTTCGGGAGCAAGCGCTGTTTCAGGCTTGGTTTCTTCGATTGCTGGCGCTTCGATTGCTGGCGCTTCTACCGCAGCAGGGACAGCCGCCTCGGGCGCAGGGACAGTGCCGGCAGGCGCTTGATCGGACGCAGGCTGCTTTTGACAGCCCATGCAAAGTAAAATGACGCTCAAGAGAATGGATTTACGCATAATGCCCTGTATTGAAAAAGAAGGAAGGCCTGCTGCGATGAGGCGGATAATGTTCTATCATAACGAGCAAGCCCGCGTCCCAATGATATTTTTTCATTTTGGAAAAACGGACAAATCGCCCTTATTTCAATACATAATGTGTCCCGCGCCCGCTGCCTGCGGTGGTTAAAATGCCATGTGCCATCAATTCCTGTATATCCCGCAAGGCGGTGTCTTGTGAGCATTTGGCGAGTTTTGCATATTTCGAGGAGGTCAGCCTGCCATCAAAGTGAGCGATAAAGCGTGTAAGGACGCGGCGTTGCCGCTCATTGAAGGGAACATCGGCATATTTCTCCCAAAATCGGGCAGTTTCGACGGCTTCCTGGATTTCTATTTTTGCATGATCTAAAGCCGTTTCGAGGCAGTGCAAAAACCAGGTGAGCCATGGCGTAATGTCCATATTACCGTGCTGGGTCATTTCGAGGATTTGGTAATATTCGGAACGATTCTGCTCAATCGCTGCCGTCATGCTGTAATAGCGCTGAGGCATATTATCGGCGCGCACCAAAAGCATATCGGTAATCGTTCGGGATAGACGTCCATTGCCGTCGGCAAATGGATGAATCGTAACGAACCATAACGCTCCAATGGCGGATTGGATGATGGGATCGATGGGATGGTCGCTGTTTATCCATTTGAGCAAATCATCCATCATTTGCGGGACAGAGCTCGAAGGCGGAGCTTCGAAATGAACTTGTTCTTTACCTATGATGTCGGAAATTACGCGCATAGGCGCATCACCGGTTCGATAACAGCCAACATCTTTGCCGCCCGCCGGAAATAGCGCACGATGCCACTCGAACAGCCTTTCATGGGGGAGAGGCTGTTTTGCCAGGCGGCAGGCATCTACCATGACATCGACGAGTCCATCAATATAATGGCTCGATAATGGCTCGGCGTGGGCAATCCTTCATGGGCCAATCCCAAACGCATTGCCACAGACGAACGCACTTGATCCGGGTTGAGCAGGACACCTTCAATTTCACTCGAACGCAGCAATTCTTCGGACATGGTCGATAATGCCGTTTCGAGTCCAACGCGTATGCCGAGCACATTGAGCATGCCGATAAGTTCGCCCTGTTTTTGATGAATTTTGGCTAAAAGCGCCTGTAATGAAGCCGAATCCCAACGGAACTCAGGCCACTGTGAATTTTGCCAAATCCATTGCATAGAAATTCTTGCGGTGAAAAAGGGAAAATTGCACCGCAAAAATGCGGTGCAAATGGTTATTAGGCACTTCAGCGTGAGGTGTCAAGCGATGTTAAATCTTAATTAGTAATTTGTAATTTGTAATTTGTAATTCTGGGGGTTGTCATTCCAGAATCAAACAGAATAACAACCAGGGCTTGAATAGTTACCAAACATATCCTTACTTTAGAGTCATTACTTTTGAATGCTTGTTTAATTACACATTACACATTACAAATTACTCATTGAAAAATGGCCTGAGCAAATCCGTTTGTTCAATCCCATCTTACACAGGGTGAACTGTTTTATTCGATTTGGAAAAACGGACAAAATGCCACTTGTTTTTATTGGAAAAACGGACAAAACGCTACCTGTTTTGCTTGGAAAAGCGGACAGAATGTCGTATGGTAGGCTTGAATCAATCATCTGGAGGTGCGGTATGATTGAACGAAAAATGGAAAAGCGGATTCGCGAGTTTTACGAAAAGGACAAAAAGGCACTGTTGATTACCGGCGCGCGCCAGGTCGGAAAGACTTACACAATTCGGGAAGTAGGAAAGAACCTTTTCGAATCCTTTGTCGAAATCAATTTTTTGGAGAACCGTTCCGCACAGTCGGTGTTTGAAAACGCCAGGAATAGCGCAGATATTCTGCTGCGCATTTCCGCGATTGCCGACCAGCCGCTTATTCCGGGCAAGACACTCATTTTCTTTGACGAAGTGCAGGAATGCAAATCGCTTGTGACTGCTATCAAATTTCTCGTGGATGAAGGCAGCTACCGATATATTCTGAGTGGTTCGCTGCTTGGTGTGGATTTAAAGGATATTCGTTCTGCTCCAGTGGGGTATATGGATATATTTGAGATGTATCCGTTGGATTTTGAGGAATTTTGTCTGGCCAACGGTGTATCGGCGCGCGTGATAGATAACCTTCGAAAATGCTACGAGAACCACACGCCGGTTGATGAAATCGTGCACGAAAGGATGATGGATGTCTTTCGACTGTATCTGATTGTTGGCGGCATGCCGTCCGTCGTTTCGCGCTATTTGGCGACGAATAATCTGCAGGAAGTGGTACAGGAACAGCGGGCAATTTTGGCGTTGTACCGGCAGGATATTGCAAAGTATGACCCCAAAAATAAGCTGTATTTGGAAGATATTTTTTCTCTGATCCCGAGCGAATTGAATTGTAAAAATAAGCGCTTTATTTTGAAGCAGCTCAATGAGAATTTTAAATTCAGCCGCTATCAGAACAGCTTTTTATGGCTTAAAAACGCCGGGGTGGCACTTCCAACATTCAATGTCATGGAGCCGACAGTCCCACTCATGCTGAATAAGAGTTCCAATCTATTTAAGCTGTTTCTATGCGACGTCGGATTACTCGCTGCTATGTATATGGATGGCATCCAGCTTAAAATTCTAAATCGTGAAAAGGAAATCAATTTTGGCTCGGTGTATGAAAATGCCGCTGCACAGGAGTTAAAAGCCCACGGCTATGAACTCTATTATTATAATAGCAAAAAGCAGGGTGAACTGGATTTCATCGTCGAACGCGGCGGAGATGTGCTGCCCATTGAAATCAAATCTGGTAAGGATTATCTGCGTCACGCTGCATTGGATCATTTGATGGACAGTAAGGATTACGCTATTCCTGCGGCATTGGTGTT
>JAGACY010000047.1 GCA_017613855.1 Pseudomonadota bacterium | reverse complement strand
TATCACGGCATGAGCCCCATCCTCTCCGAACTCTACGATCAGAAAATGATGCGAGCCGTCTCCGTCGAACAGACCGAAGTCTTCAAAGCCGCTCAGATGTTCGCCCGCGTCGAAGGCATCCTCCCCGCCCCCGAATCGTCGCACGCCATCAAAGCCGCCATCGACGAAGCCCTCAAATGCAAAGAAACCGGCGAAGCCAAAAACATCGTCTTCGGCCTCACGGGCACCGGCTCCTTCGATATGGTCGCCTACGGCCAGTTCAACGACGGCAAAATGTCCGACTACATCCACAGCGATGAGGATATCAAGCGCAGCACGGATCTGCTGCCAAAAATTTAAGGTTTATTGCCGAAAATCTGTGACGAGACGTGTCGCGACACGGCTCGACATGAATATATAAATTGATATTGTTCGCGAGGCTATCGGCTGCGCCGATACGCCCCGCGTTTCGGCCTATGCGCCATCAGCGCATACGGCCTTTTGCCGCCCGCTATTTGCACTCGCATGTATAAATCATTTGGCGCCGTTTATGGGTAGAGACGTGCGGTTCGCACGTCTCTACAGGTAAAATGCGCATTCCGACCGCGCAAATACGCGGGCGGATTCTTATACACTTCCGGATTGGCTGTTTTCCCGCGTATCATCACCAGCCGTCTGCTGCTCCATCTCCATAGACACCGGCTGTGCTTCAACCGCCTGAGATTGCAGCACCACATCCTTGGGTAATGCCTCTACATCTTCGATCACTGGATCCGTATCCTTGGGTAATGAAATCACACCTTTATTTTTGTGCGAATGGTGCCATTTCAAAGCATGGCGCACCCAATGGCGAGGGAATATCTTTCTAACATTCTTGATGTTGATACCTCGAATTCGGGAGACTGCGCTTTTATAGACGCCATTCAGGGATGAATAAAGTGAATTCATGTGCTCATTGAAGTCATCCTCAACGGAATGCGCTTTGTACAAAAAGTCTGAAAGGGCACATAGCGTCAATGTCGTATCAGCCGCAAGAATCGCCATAAAGATTAATGCCGTCAGCTCCATAATCAGTGGCGGAATCACGTTCGCAAGATGAAAACATGCGGGTGCAACGACGTAAACAATCAGCAGACCACCGAAACCAAAAAACAAGGATGCCGGCAAACAGATGCGTCCCTTGATGTTCAGAGGCATGTCACTGTAATCCCACCAGTAGGCATGAAACAGCTTTTCCAGAAGCCACGAGGTAAAGTACTCAAGCGCCGTGCCCAGAACAAAGAAAATGATGACGACATACCACCACGGATAGTCAGTAAATCCAAGATGTACACTGAGTTCTGTCAACCCCACCCCAAAGATGCAGCCAAAACCATAGATGGGACATATCGGCCCAAACAAAAAACCTCGATTCCGCCACTCCTTGTTGACAATCGTGCAATAGATGGATTCCCAAATCCATCCGATTAAACTGAATATGATGAAGTAAACCAGATATCTGCTAATAATCATTTGGATTTCCAACGATGAATGGTTTCAGAAAATGCACACCACTTGTCCATAAGACAAACGATAAATGCTTCCTTTGATTTGGGCAGCTTGGTGATGGTCAGAGGCCACATGTGCGATCGAATGATATTCTGCTCTTTTGAAGACAGATCAAAAGTTTTCATCGCGTTTTGACAGGCGATCTCCGCATGCAGAAACCCATGAGGCCGAGGATGATCGTAGCCATGCCAGTCGTATAGAAATAAATCATGCAAAAATGCAGCGCGAACGAGTGCTTCCTCATCGACATTCATCTTAAAGTATCGGCTGAAAGAAAGACTCCTTTCTGCAACCATTTGGCAGTGCTGGTAGGTCGTCGTCTTGCCATGATGCGTAAACTGTTTCATCTGACAGACGACTGGGTCATTGGCAAAATCGCTTGTCAATGCCTCGAATGATTTTCTCTCTGATAGATTGTCCGACATTGCTCATTCTCATCAGCTAAATGACGTACTGAAACAGAATCCTGCCTGCCGATAAGGCCGGCTATCGATTATTACGATTTTATCATTCGAATTATTCCCAAAAAGTGTGGCTCTGCTTAACGAATGTGGATATTTTAATTGATATGTTCGCGGAATTATCGGCTACGCCGATACGCCCCGCGTTTCGGACTATAGTCAAAAACGGATACCAGGAAGCAAATGATGAATCCTTCAAGAGATCATAAATCAGAATCGATAAGCGAATTCAATCGCTGTGCAGATAACTACGATAAACATTCACCTTTCTACTATCGCATGACGCGGCTTTGTGATGATGCGGTCATAGCACGAATTGCTTCCTATCAGAAACCTGCACCGCACATTTTGGATGTGGGCTGCGGAACCGGCGCTCTGCTCGAAAAACTCAGGCATGCGTTTCCGGATGCGGTTTTGCATGGCATCGATATTTCACCCAATATGCTGGCCATTGCCAGAAACAAAAATATTCCCGATGTTGTCTTGAATGAAGGAGATGCAGAAAATCTCCCTTATGATAATGGCTCTTTTGATATGATTACCTGCTGCAGCAGCTTTCATCATTACCCCAATCCCCAAAAGGCCATTGCCGAGTTTCGACGTGTGGTGCGGCCCGGAGGAAATCTCATCATTTGTGATATGGACTTACCCGACATCGCACGCATGTTTGCAAATCATATTCTGTTTCGTTTTCAGCAAAAAGGCGATGTACACGTTTATACACACAATGAAATAAAAGTACTTTTACGAAGCCAGGGTTGGACACAATGCCGCGTCGAAAGAATCACCCCAGTCGAATGGCTTGCAATTGCAAAACGCTCCACGCTTAAACGACAGGGCCAAATTTAAGAGCGTCCTATGCGCGCTGCGCATACGGATCGCATGCGGCCTATTTGCGCAAAAGGCGCAAATACGGCCTTTTTCCGACCGCTATTTTGATACGTCCGGGCCGGACGTCTCAAAATACGCGGTCGGAAACAAAATCATATCAATATTCACACGTAGCCCAGCCTTCATAAATGGCGCAATGTGTATTC
>JAGACY010000390.1 GCA_017613855.1 Pseudomonadota bacterium | reverse complement strand
TAATATTCGAATTCCATATCTTGTTTGAAATCGAATGAAAGGCGCATTCTGTAAGGCTGTTTTTCGTCAGCAAAATAGATCATGGTGTCGTGATCATAGTCTTTATTATAAACTCTTTCTTTATCCCGATCATGAATTCTCATGCCTTTGGCGATGAGTTTATCGACCCATGCTTTGAGTTCTTCCCGGGTGACGCCTGCGTAATCGACAGTGTATTGATAAGGACCATCGGGTGGAAATTCTGTGTAAACAATTTTACCTTTTGTAGAGATTTCATCGATGCCGTATTTGGAATAGATGGATGCGGGCCATTGTCCGTCTTTTAACGAACCAGAATCTTTTTGGTCTTTGGCTGCAATGTCGCCATTGTCGGCTTTGTCTGTCGATTCTGTTCCGGCTGCAGCTTTGTCTGTTCCCGCTGCCTCATTATCTTTCTTTGAACCGCACGAAACCATCAATACAACAACCATACAACACAGGCAGATACTTAATAATTGCTTCATTGTAAGCTCCTCATCGTAAAAAGTTTTTTACCGCATTGGCACTGCCAATTTGGATTCATGTCAGCATATCATCTTATTGAATGCAGGCAAATTATCCCATTTAAAATGGGGGTGTGGGTGATATTTGAACAAAAGTGTGCAAAGTCACAAAAAAAAATGCATTTTTATGCGCGTCACCGTTGACAAATCCAAGTGTCCGCCTTAGAAAAGCGCGTCTTTACCATGGGTGCGATGTCGCCCTGGTGCACACACAGACTTACATCAAGTTTAAGTTTAAAAACTTACTCAATCAGGTTTGGAAATATATGGAATATCGCAATGTAGCTATTATCGCGCACGTTGACCACGGCAAAACCACGCTGGTCGATGCACTTTTAAAACAGTCTGGGAGTCTGGATAACAAGCGCAACGTGGTCGAACGCGTGATGGATTCGAATGCTTTGGAACGCGAGCGTGGCATCACCATTACGGGCAAGGCAACCTCAGTGCATTGGAAAGGTGTGAAGATCAATCTCGCCGATACACCGGGCCATGCGGATTTTGGTGGTGAAGTCGAGCGCATGCTGACGATGGTCGATGGCGTGGTTTTGCTTGTCGATGCAGCCGAAGGACCTCTGCCCCAGACGCGTTTCGTGTTGATGAAAGCACTCGAAAAGGGGCTTTCGGTCATCGTCGTTTTGAACAAAATCGACCGCCAGGATGCTCGCTGTGCCGAAGTTTTAGACGAGGTTTACTCGCTGTTTATCGATTTGGGCGCCAATGATGAGCAAATCGAATTCCCGGTTTTGTATGCCATTGCCCGTGAGGGAGTTTCGGGAACGAGTCCCGATGATATTCAGCCGAATCTGGCCCCGATTTTTGATGCCATTATCGAGAATATTCCTGCTCCTAAGGGCAATCCTGAAGGCAACCTTCAGGCACTCGTTACCAACACGGATTATGACAATTACCTTGGCAAACTCGCTGTTGGCCGCGTATTTGAAGGCACTCTGAAAGAAGATGAGACTTTGACGATTATGGGCGAGAAAGGCAATCGCCAGATCAAAGTCGGTCAGCTTTATGTGTTCGATGGCCTTGACAGACAGCGCGTTAAAGAAGCCCCTGCGGGTGAACTTTTCCTGGTTGCCGGCATTGAAGATATTGCAATCGGCGATACGCTTTCGTCGGTTGAGGCTCCCGTTGCATTGCCTCGTGTTCACGTCGATGAGCCGACGATTGCGATGTTCTTTAGTGTCAACAATGGCCCATTTGCCGGCAAAGAAGGCAAACTCGTTACGACGCGCCATATTGCCGAGCGCCTTTGGAAAGAAGCTCGTGCCAATGTTTCGCTTCGCGTCGAAGAAACCGATTCGAAAGACACGTTCAAAGTCGTTGGCCGTGGTGAACTGTCGCTGTCGATTTTGATTGAAACCATGCGTCGCGAAGGTTTTGAGCTTTGTATTTCAAAACCCGAAGTCGTGACCAAACGCGACGAGCATGGCAAACTTCTCGAGCCGATGGAGCGCCTGATTCTCGATTTGCCGGAAATCAACGTGGGTGCCATTACACAGATGCTGGCTTTGCGCAAGGGCATTATGGATATCATGCGCGCCAGTGGTACTGGTCGTTCCCATGTCGAATTTGATGTGCCTTCGCGCGGTTTGATTGGATTCCGTTCGCAGTTCCTGAATGAAACGCGCGGACTGGGTATTATGAATACGCTGTTTGCCGGCTGGGCTCCCTGGTTTGGACCGATGAATTATCGACAGAATGGCGCACTCGTTGCGGATCGCGATGGCAAGAGCATTCCGTATGCACTTTTCCATCTGCAGCCTCGCGGTATTCTCTTTGTCGGTCCGGGTGTCGAGTGCTATGAAGGCATGGTCGTTGGCGAGAATTCCCGTCCCAATGACATTGACGTCAACGTATCGCGCGAAAAGAAACTGTCGAATATGCGTGCCGCAGGCCGTGACGATAACATCATCCTGACGCCGCCTCGCATTATGTCACTCGAAGAAGCTATTGAGTGGATCGATGAGGATGAACTCGTCGAAGTGACACCGCAGTCCATTCGTCTGCGCAAACGCTATCTTACGGCAGCCCAGCGCGTTCGCCAGATGCGCGCTGCCAATAAGGTTGAAGATAATGCGTAATTCGGAATTATGGTGTTATTCCCTGTAGAGACGTTTCGCGAAACGTCTCTACTCTGGAATGCCATTCAATTCCGCATTCCGCATTGCTAAGTGTTTCAAGGGGGTCGGGTGTGTCCTAAAGGAAATGACCTGCCCCTGATGGACGGTGTATCTCGTGAGTCCGCCATCGAAAAAGAGAATCAGTTCGGGACTGATGATTTTAACGAGAAATGTGTCGCAAAAAGGTGTGAAGATTTTTGTTTTTATTGAACTTTTTTGTGGTTTGGAACATTCCCGAACACAGAAGACCGCCTCGTGAAGGTGGGAAGAATCGAGTGCTTCTGCGCCGGCAGCATGTGCTGCACCGTGTGAACCCGGCTGCGTAGCAACCCATATTCCCGAGGAACATTGAATTTCGCTTTGTTCATTCAAAGTAATCTCGTAGCGTGATGCCCGAGCAGGGCATGGGTGTGCAATGAGTACTTCATTGAGAATGGGCGTTTCTATGGGGATGTCATCAACAATACATTGCAGTCTCGGAATGTCTCTTGTGAAAAAGTCTTTATAATTCAATCTATTGAGAACAAAAACGTCAGCATCAATGGAGCATAGAAACCCCACGCTGCTTTCGGGAAAGAGCCGAATGGGCAGAACGGGGGTATTTCTTAGGTATGATGCAACTTCCAGTGTTGTACCATCGCCACCGGCTGCAATGACCCAGTCGAATGATTCCAGATCGTCAGGAATCTCATCGCGTAAAAAGTGTTTCACATCGAATTGCCAGGTCTTGAGCTGATGATCAATGAGCGATATCCGTTCCTTTTGAATGGCATAACGTTTATCGGAGTGGGATAAACTGGCATAAATAAGTGCTGCTTTAAGAGCGTAGTCTGTCATGGGGATTATATTTCTAGTCGTTGTGTGTAAGAGTTTGGAGATGAATCCATTGAAGAACTTCGACATTCCTTGAAATTGTCATTCAACTCTGCATTCCGCATTCCGCATTATGAATTAAGCTCCAAGTGCTTTTCCTGTCGTATGTGGGAGGCATCCTTGTGTGAGGAGCGTTTGTAATCAGAGATTTTAAAATCTGATGGCAAATAGGGGCGCAAAATGGGGGGAATATCTTCTTTCCTGCTACTCAGGTAATCTCCGATGATATGTTTGGCGGCATCCTGTGGGGTGAATTGTCCCGTCTCGGTCATGTATTTGAAAAGAAGCTGCACCCATCGGGTTTGAGAAATCCCTTGTGTTGCTTGTGTTTGCGTATATATCCATTGCGTGAGCCGGTGAAAATTCGGGAAAAAATCCGGTTCGCAGATGGCACGAACGGTATTGGGAAAATTGGCGTTGTTGACGAGTGTGTCATAAAACTTGGCAAAACGCTTGAATTCTGTGAGTTCTGCAAATGTCATTTGTGGGGTTTGCAGAATTTCGTAGGGGGGCAGTTCCGAGAAAATGAGCCCCCATTCTTCGGCCATCAGATCGAGCGGAGAAGACTTAAGGCGTTTGAGAATTCCAAGCTGAATTTCCTGAACGCCCGAGTGGTACAGCCTGTCAAATCCCTGTGCAAACTGTTCAAATGACTCGCCGGGGAGCCCAGCAATGAGGTCGGCATGAATGTGAACGCCTGTCTTTTCGCGTAAAATAGCGAGGTTATGGAGCAGGCGTTCGGCATCGAGTCGGCGATGAATCGTCTGAGCCACTTCGGGCGTCAGCGTCTGAACGCCGAATTCAATCTGAATCGCCCCAGGCGGATATTTTGCCATGGCTTCAATGAGTTTATCGGGGATTTCGTGCGGCACCATCTCGAAATGTAGTGCCACCTGATCGCGCCATGGCATGAAGAATTCAAGGATTTGCAAGGCCCTTGGAAGTGAAGCATTGAGCGTTCGGTCGAGGAACTTAAATGCTTTTGCGCCGCGATCGATGAGCTTCCGGAAAGCCTCGAACAGTGCGTCGATAGGAAAATACCGCAGGGGCTTGTCGAGTGAACTGATGCAAAAAGCACATCGATAGGGACATCCGCGGCTCGTTTCGACATAGAGAATGCGGTGCGCGATATCGTCATCGGTGTATTCATCGTATGGCAGAACCAGCTTTTCGATGTCAGGCTTGGGAGCGACCAGAATTTTTTGGTCGAGTTTTCCTGTAAATTCCGGATAGCCCGATTCTGCCTGAGAAATTGAAAACAGCACCTTGGTACAAATGGCCGGGAGTGCACGTTCTCCTTCTCCGAGAATGATATAATCTGCGAGCTTGAACAGTGGATCATCCATGCGGCTTTGGGGCATGGCGATTTCAGGTCCACCAATGATGATGCAGATTTCGGGATGAGTTCGCTTGATAATTTCGGTCAGCTGCCTGAAAAAAACAATATTCCACAAATATACGCTTAACCCTATGATTTTAGGGCTATTTTTTAGTATTTCATAGGCTGCTTCGGTCGGGTCATTCTGGATGGTAAATTCGAGAATTCCAGAGCATTCATGCAGCTTGGGCGGCAGGTTTGCACGAAGTGTTTTGAGTGCAAATGCAGCATGGGAAAAACGGGCATTACAGGCAATGAGAAGAATCATAAAACCTTTGCAAGCAGTGACGAATTCAGCAGGCAGAATAATTGAATAACCTGCAGGATTTGCATTTAAAACCTCATGGATAAAATGACAAGGTGTTTGATGGATCGCTCAGCTATGGGGGCGAAGCCCCCATACGCTTTCGCAGCCTTGCTATTTCGCCCGTTGGGCTCAATACGCGCGGCTTTTTGGGGTACACAATCACGACATAAAAATTGATATTTGACCTGAAAAATAAAGAAAAAATGGTATAATCATAAAATGAGTCGGAGTTTAATTCCGACAGTTTTTTATTGTAGCTTTCAGGAACAGTGCATGAATCATAAAATAGTGTCACTGCTTGCAATTTTTGTGTGTTCGCTGATCTTTTCGGGCTGCAGTGGCTCGGATAAATCGTCATCGACCGCTGCAGGCAGAATGGTTTTCAAAGAGCAAAAAGAAAATTTACGTTTCGATAACACCGGTATGAAACGGCAGGTTTTCGATATGAATAGTGATGGTCAGGTGGATCTTTGGAAATTCTATACCTATAAAAAGGCCAGTGATGAAGAAGGTGAGGGTGAACTCATCATCGTACGCAAAGAGCTTGATCTGAATTTTGATGGTATTGTTGACCGCATCATGTACTATAACCAAAAAGAAAACCTGATGCGTGAAGAAATTGATACGAATTTTGACGGCATCGTCGATAGAATTCATTATTACGACAATGGTCTTGTCATTAAGACGGAATTTTATCAGGAAGATTGCAACCGTTTTGCAATTGATGAGATCAATACGGCAGAGGTTCATCCCAATCTTGTGCGCGTTTTCAGGCAGGGTATTTTGACGCGGGAAGAGATGGATGTCTCATGTGATGGTAAGCGTGAAGTTGTGACTGTGTTCAATGCCGAGGGTGATATAGTCCAGATAGGCATGGATGAAAATTCGGATGGCATTATTGAGAAGTGGCTCAGATTCTAGCGATAGGAGGTACTATGCACAAGAAATTCTTATTCCTGGTTGCTATTGGTTGCTCGCTTGCATTGGGTTGTTCTGATGATTCTGGTGGCAACAAAGAGGGAGATATATGCGTTTCTGGTAATTGTAATCCCGATAATCCCACACCCGATAAACCCACTCCGGATAATCCCACTCCGGATAATCCCACACCAGATAATCCCACTCCTGACAATCCCACCCC
>JAGACY010000389.1 GCA_017613855.1 Pseudomonadota bacterium | reverse complement strand
GAGATGGGTTGCCCAATACCATCAATATGACAATGCTTCGATCGGCATTGGGTGCATTTTTATTTACGAATGAGGATATCGACAAGCCGGTTTCGGTGCTTTCGGGGGGAGAAAAAAACAAGCTGGCACTTGCAAAATTGTTGTTAAGGGCACCCAATCTTTTGCTGCTGGACGAGCCGACGAACCATCTCGATCTGGACAGCCGCGAGGCCCTTGAGCAGGCGTTGATCGATTATCCGGGGACGATCGTTGTAATTTCGCACGATCGTTGGTTTATTGATAAAGTATGCAATAAGATCGCAACCATCGAGCATGGTGTGATTGACATTTTTGATGGTACATACACCGAGCATGAGGCATTTGTTGCCCTGCAGAATGCTCAGACAGAGAGTAGTTCTGTCGACAATGAGACGCAGAACGGAAAGAAGAAAAAGCGCATCGAGGCGGCACAACAGCGAGAGGCTGTAAAAAAAGCGACTAAACATCTCTCGGAGCGCGTTAAGAAACTTGAGGGGCAAACGGCATCACTCGAGCAAAAGATTGCCGAAATGGATGCAGAACTGGCGCTGCCGGAAACTTATAAAAATAGTACCCGAATTAAAGAACTGAGCATTGCCAAATCGACGGCAGAAAAAGAACTCGAAGAGGTAATGGAGGACTGGATGATGGCTCAGGAGGAGCTGGATGAGGCAATGAAAGCGTTTGAATAATTCGCATTACGTATTACGAATTTAGAATGATAAACCATAAGAACTTCATTTTTTCTCTTATATTGCTATTTCTCATGGTGATGGGCTGCCGTTCGGAGGCGGATCGCCTGACGGAGTTTTGCATTCACTTTGATAAGGAAGTGCAGGCCTCATCGGATTGCCATGATATGTCGAAGCGTTTGGGCGAACTATTGGCCCCTCCGCAGCAGCATTTTCGCGATACGAGTTTATGTGAAGATACGGATGCCTGTCTTCCCTGTCGAAAAGCAGTTCGTGAAATGCTAAAGCAGTGTGGGTATGATCCGGAATTGCGACCAGTCCTTGATCAGATGACATTTTCGAAGACACTTCGAAAGCAGATGGTGTCTGAGGAAGATTAAATGCGCCGTTTATTTATTTTTCTCAATTTTTTGATGGTCCTTGTGATTGGCCAATCGGCCTGGGCGCAGGATAAGCCGTCAGGAGCATTGGACTATGGTGTTGATTTTCACCATAGTATGGGCGATCGCAATGCATTGGGCATTCATGTGCGCGCAATGGCTGTCGATCGCGTTCCGGGTACCTTGGTCGGTCGATTTGGGGAGGCATACGGTTCGGTAGGCATTGGGCTGGAAGGTGAGCTCGTCGAATATGCATTTGGAGCCAAACTTGGGGTTGGCCTGGGAACGGATTATCTCGTTGTCTTTTTGGCGACAGGGCTCATGACGGATGCCTATCACAGTATATCGAAGGAATCGAAGGATGATCATGTCGGCCCGGGGCTTGGATTGCCGCTGACGCTTGGCATTTGGGTCGATCCTATGCCGGGGTTGTACGTCTATATGATGGCAGAACCGAGTTGGTCATTCTGGGGAGGCGACCGCAAAACGACGCCTTTTGTGCCATTTAACTGGGCGTGGGAACTCCGGCTCAGGGGCGGTATCGGCTTTGACCTTTCGGCAATTCACATTCGTGTGGATTATACGTTTCATCAGGTCGATCCTCATAGCTGGCACGTCATTTCGATAGGTTTCGGAACATCGAGCAAAACGATGGCCAAGCTGGGGCAGGAACCCGTAAAATAAGATGTAACTAAAATAGCCCGCCTTTCGGCGGGCTATTTGGTTTCGTTCTTGTTTTTACGCAACGTGCTTAAGCCGCTTATTCTAAAGCCGCTTCTTCGTGAATATCATGGGGAACGGGTTATTTCCCTAAAACCAGAATGATGGGATCGGCTGGATTCTGCTGAGCCAAATCGACGGCTTTTGTTTTGGATCCTTTACGGATTCCGAGCTGAGTTTTGTCGGTCTCCCCAAAGAAATGGACATCGCATGGTGTTTTGCCGCAAACACGTCTTTCGTTAAGGTACACCGCTGCATCCGTTGGAGAACCTACGACCCGATAATGCGTCATTTTTTTCAGGGTCTGTGAATGTCCGAGTGTACCGCTGATTGCAGCCGTATAGGCCATTTTTTGTGCGGTATTCCGAATGGTTGAGAAACGAACGACACCGGCTGTATCGTTTTCTGGTTCTGGTGTTTGGGCTGCAGGATAATTGGTGGTTTCTTGTGGTTTGGGTTTGACGACACCAAATGATTCGAGCAATCCGGTATTCCAGGCGTAGTACGCACCACCGCCACCAATCAGCAGCAGAAGGGATAAGACGATAATGATCAGGTGTGCACGATTTTTGTGGTGTGCAGGCGCTTTTCCTTTTTCGGCAGGTTCCTGGTGAATTGTTTTCTTTTTGGGGGCAGGTGTTTCTACGATATCATCGGTTGTCGCTTTGAGTTTGTTAGCGCTTTTAAGGCCGTTGCTCAATTTGGGGACGACAGGTCCCAGGGTCGGAACTTTGGGACGAATGGTAGGAACGTTCCCGTCCAGGGTCGGTACTGGGGCTGCGGGGTCGGAATCGGGTGATCTTTCACCCATGTTTTCGAGAGAACTCTGCAGTGAAGATAAATCCAGCCCGGAAGCTAAATCCAGATCGGAAGCTAAATCAGCCTGCGATGCAGCTGAGGCCGCTTTTGGGGGCTCTGCATGCGCATCTATGCCTTCTATTTGTGGAATGGAGGGTACATCTAACGAGGGAGGGGGCTCCATCCTGACAGAATTGGTGTGTTTGGGAATTTCCGGGATTAAGGGACGACCAAATTCCGGCTCTGAAATGTACTTGTCTGCTGGTTTAAGTATAGACTGGCTGAGTCTTTCTCGCCGACTTTTTAAGCTAATGCGTTCATCGCTGACCGATAATCCCGAAAGGCCGGGAGGATTATTATGTGAATCAGCTCTGTGGTTGGTAGGGAATGTCGCGACTTCGTTTGCAGCACCTGAAGGGCGTTTAAGGTCATTTTCATCGAGCTCGATGAGCTTCATCTGAGTCGGGAGTCGATGTAAACCACTTTGGAGCGTCAGATTTGTCGGCTTGAAGCTTTTGAGGTCGTCCAGATCGTCAAAGACAGAGTTTACCGAGTTGAGACGCGCTTTATTGATGGGCTTTGAACGCTCGGAAATCTGGATTGCCTGGATGGCATTGCTGACATCATTGTAAAATTCGCGTGTGTTCTGATATCTTTTGGAAATATCTTTTTCGACAGCCCGGGAAATGATGGGTCCCAACTCCGAGATAGCCAGTTCGTGTGGGAGAATGGCAGGCTGGAAAAGCTGCATCTTGAGGATTTCACGTGCATCTTCGTGATCGAACACAAAGCGCCCGGAAAACAGTTCAATTAAAATCAGTCCCAGGGCATAGTTGTCCGTCCATGGGCCGAGCTGTTCATGCCGGATTTGCTCGGGTGCCATATACTGTGGCGTACCGATGAGCAGTTTTTGCCGTTCATTATTGGAGGTCGTCTTTTCGAGCAGTGCAGCGACCCCAAAATCGATGAGTTTGACGACATTGGTACGAGCCCCGACGCTCGTGAGCATGATGTTTTCAGGTTTAAGATCGCAATGGATGATCTCGTGATTGTGTGTTTCTACCAGGGCATCCAGTACCTGAAGTGCAATGTCGCCGATGCGCGGGAGATCGAAAGGCCCCTCCTGTGAAAGAATTTCACCTAATTCACGTCCATTGACAAACTCCATGACCAGGCATGGGATTCCGCCCTTTAAGATGTCATAATCATAGAGTCGTACGATATTGGGATGATCCAGATTTTTAATGGCATCCAGTTCGTCACCAAATCGTTTGAGTACACCATTGGCTGCATTGATGAATTTGATTGCAACGATACGTCCGAGTTTAATATCGCGTGCACGGTAAACACAGCCAAATGCCCCCTCACCTACGAGGGAAATACACTCGTACTTGTTGAGAATTACATCTCCGACATTCGGTTGAAATGATGTCATTTATAACCCCTTACGTCGCTTGACATCTTCAAGTACCTGCTGGTACTTGACATCCCATGCCATCGAGCCTTCGCTTAGATTTTTGATGCGTTTGCGCACCTCTGCGTCCAGCTCATCATCCAGAGATGTATGTTTTAAAAGAACTGGTCTGGTAATTCTGCGTATGTCATTGTTGTCTGCCCAGACTTCCTCGACATGCGTTGTATGGTAGAGCATTTCGATCATCTGATCGGTAATCCAGTCGATGGCGTCGTCACCGAGTGCAAAATTATATTTTTTGGCCACTTCACGCTTGATGCGTCCAAGTTGCGTAAAATCGAGGGCACGTCTCGAAATGAGTTCCTGCGCTTCCTCGTGTATGCGGCGTTCCGTATCGACATACGAACGGAGTACGGACTCGAGGTCAAGACGAAATTCGGGCATTTCTTCGCTCGTCACCTCGACAGCTTTTTCATCGATGAGATGTCTGGCGATTTCGTCCGCCATCATAGAGATTCTGCTCGTGTAGATTTTCATAATGTCTCCTGTTCACCCCCCATAAGCCACTTTAAAGTATAAAGTTGCTACACGCTACAAGCAATCTTTTTATATCTCAATCTCCCATGGCAGCCTGATAGACATCTCTGGCTTTTGCACCTGAATAGCTACTGACGATATCGCGAATATCACGTGCCGAGATCTGATGTTCCTTCAGGATACGAATGAGTTTGAGGTCATCTGCACTGAGTCCCTCAGTCTGAGTGGGTGTATTTTCGCCCTCAATGATGAGGCACAGCTCACCTTTGCATGGCGATTCCCTGAGTTTTTCGAGCAAAGTGCCCGCCCGGGTGCGTTCGATGGTTTCGAATTTTTTGGTGATTTCACGGCATAAACAAACGCGCCTGTCTTCTCCGGCAACTGCGACCAGATCTTCGATGAGGGATACGATTCGCTGCGGGGATTCGTAACCTACGAGTAGTGTGCTGCGGTGGATCGTTTGTTCGAAAAGTGCCTGACGTTCTGAACTTTTGCGCGGGAAAAAAGCCACAAACTCAAAGCCCGTATATTGGTAAAACCCCGAGGCACTAACCGCAGCAACTGCGGCACATGCGCCGGGCACAGGACAGACCTGAATACCGGCTTCGAGACAGGCGTCGACGAGCCTGCTCCCTGGATCGGAAATTCCGGGCGTTCCTGCATCGGTGATGATGGCTGCCGATTGTCCGTCCAAAAGTCTTGGCAAAAACTGGTCGGTACGCAGTGCTTCGTTGTGCGCAAAATAACTCACCAGATGACCGTGAATCCCAAAATGTTCCAGGAGCAGACCGCTCCGCCGCGTATCTTCGCTCAAAATAAAGTCGACGCCTGATAAAATCTCAAGCGCACGCGCCGAAATATCCCCAAGGTTGCCGATGGGCGTCGCCACAACATATAGGGTTTTGGGGGTGATGCTTTGGGAGTCTTTCATGATTGCCATGATGGGGGAGAGGCGTGCTGCAGCACGTCTTTACTATGGGAGATGTTTATTTTATGGTATGGCTTCGGCTATCGGCTTTGCCGATACGCCTCGCGGCTCCGGCTATTGCCTGACGGCAATACGCCTTCGCTTTCGTTTGCATTATGCTGTTTTCAGGGGAATGATAATTCCATGTAGGGACGTGCTATAGCACGTCTCAGCGGCCGTGGGAATGGCATTTCCCCGTTTCCTTTGGAATACCATGCTCAAAAGACTGATTTATCTGCTCGAACAATTGAAAACACCTGAATGTCAGGTCATCAAAAAAACGCCTGAGGCTGTTCTTCCTTATCGGGGCAGTGACCAGGCCGCCGGTTACGACCTCACCAGTGCCGAAAATATCACGATTCCTGCGATGGGTCGAGAACTTGTGCATACGGGATTGTGCATCGCCCCCCCTAAGAATTGCCATATCGAAGTACGTCCAAGAAGTGGCCTGGCGCTCAGGCATGGCATTACGGTACTCAATACTCCGGGGACGATCGATGCCGATTACCGCGGGGAAATTATGGTCATTCTGTTCAACACGACCCATGAGGATTTTGAAGTGCACACAGGGGATCGCATTGCTCAGGCAGTCGTCATGCGCCATGAGAATGCCGTTTGGCGCGAGGTACAGACATTCGAATCGACGGGGCGCGGAGAACATGGATTTGGCAGTACAGGGCGATAAAATTGATTCACGTTATGCGTGATTCATGTTATAATTCCGCGCCATTTTGGCGCTTATTACAAAGAAAAAATTCAATTTTGAAGGATATTTACCATGTCAGAAGTCAGCATGTACGAACAGAAAAGATTTGATAAACGCCTGATTGAACGTCACCTTTCGGGTGGTGCCATCGAGAGTGCGCGCATTACAGAAGCGGAGCTCAAAGCCCATTTGGATGCGCTTCCCGATGTGTCCGACAAATGTGAACCGGTCACCGTCGAACAGCCGATTGCCTCTCATAAAGAGGGCGCAGAGGATGCACAATAATCGTTAAGCATTGGGGAGATTATGATGACAACGGAAAGCAAAGCACCGGATGGTATGCCATTTTCGGCATTTGTACTCTCGCTCTCTACGATGGCACTGGCAGCACTGGGTCAGGTCGATGATCCGACGTTTATGGACGTTCCTCGCGAACCGGAAATCGCCAGGAACAATATCGATATTCTCCTGATGCTGCGCGAAAAAACCCGGGGCAATCTTTCCGAGGATGAAGAAAAACTTTTGTCTTCCGTCATTTACGATCTTCAAATGCGCTATCTGCAGGAAACGAAGAAATAATTAGTAATTTGTAATGTGTAATTTGTAATTGGAAAGGCTGTCTTTAGGCATGCCTGAAGATTGAAAAGACAGACTTACTTTTGGTCTTTTCCTGAGTTTTGCATGCTTATTACACATTACTCATTAGAAATAGCATCAGGTTTAAGAAATATGGCCGAATTTTATTGTGGTTGTTCTGATTTGCCGCATGACCGGCGGAAATTTTATCAAATTGCGACAGCGATTGAACATCGGGTGGGGCTTTTTTCACCGCCCAAAGCCCGTGTATTAAAATCGTGGGCCGAAGAAGCATCACAGGCCAAATCACCGATGCGTACGATTTGGGTTGCGTGGCAGGCCTTTACACATCGTCCCGGTGATATCCGCAAGGGATTTGGGCTTAAGCTTCTTCCGGGAGAATTGCCGTCCAATTTGGGGCATTTTCAGAATACTGCAGAGAACAAGCGCGTTTGGGCGCGGATTAAAGAGCAGGCTGTGAATGTGGGGGCATCCCGCATTTTGCTCGAGACATCGGCCAATTTTACACCTTCAGATGCCAACAAACGCGCACTGGCTGAATTTGTCCATGATTGGGCTGAAATTCCAGAAAATATGAAGCTCATCTGGCATCCGGCAGGATTCTGGGAACGCGAAGAAGCTGCACGGATTGCCAGTGATCTGAATATGGTACTCGCGATTGATCCTCTCGTCGATGAGCGTGAAGCCTTGCCGGACATGGATGAGATATATTTCCAGATGCTCGGTCGCCATGGCTTGCTCGATAGCTATTCGGATGACGATTTAGCCTGCATTCTGAATGCGGCAGCCCACTTTGATGATGTCACCGTCGTCTTTAGGACGCGCGATTCTTTGAGCGATGCCAAACGTCTTTTGAAGCTCTCGGAAGATTACGTTCCATCGGATGATTTTGAATTCGATGATGAATTTGATGATGAGGACGAATACGACGAGGATGATGACGACTTCGACGAAGATGATGAGGACTTCGACGAGGACGAAGACATCGAATAGGGGCGCGCGAATGCGCCTGTGCCATGGAACGCAGTGGGGGGAGCGGCGTATTGCGCTTGCGCAATAGCCGCGCGGGGGGCCACCGCCCCCCGTTAATAATGGCTTGCTAACTGCTGTTTCATCAAAGGATTCTTGATGTCATAGCACTGCCCCTGCTTAAAAGAACTCGACGTGTAAAGTATGTCAGAATGCGAAATAACCTCGCCAAGCGGGAATGGATAAGGCATGCTGACGACATGTTCGATTTGATTCTCGTCCCGATAAATCTGGTAAAGGATGGGCAGGGGATCGCCGACTTTATAATGTCCCTCAGGTTCGGTCTGAGTAATGTAGACATGGATGAGGTCTTCTTCGCGCTCATCATCGGGTGGGTTGAATTTATAATAGACCTTAAAGCCCGGTGTGCTGTGCCGGAGTGTTAAGCCATGTTCGTCCGTGATGATATTGGGGCGCGGATAGTATTCGATGCGCTCGATGGTCGCGATGCTTTTGCGACCGTAGGTAATGAGTTCCTTAATTTTCTTGCTTTTGTTGGTGATGGGATAACCGAGGCTATTCAGGAAATTGTGTGTGTCACAAAGGGATGTCATCAGCCTGCGTTTGTCTGTATTTCGGGCATATCGGAAAAGGCATACAGCGCCGATAACGAGGAGGGCAATGAGAATGAAGGTGAGCACGTTGCCAAGGACAGCTGTTAAGGCCGACCAAAGGACGACGATAAGGCCGAAACCGACCTGGACAGCACATCCGACTGCCTGCAATCCGAGGAAAACACCAAAGCATCCAAGTGTATTCTTTTGCTGAAAGAAGCTCATGGGATTGGTGCGGCTGATTCCCAGGGCATTGGCATTGGATTCGGAAAGGTGATTTGAACGTGAGGCCTGTTTTGCCTCGGCTTTTTCGAGAATGTTATTGGATTTGATGGTGCTTTGCTTGATTTTGTCGGGGATATCCACTTGTTCGAGGTGCAGCCAGACTTCCTGATAAGCTTTGGGGCATTCACGTGGTGCGGTATCCGGAAGTTTTTGCCATAAGTCGAGATTGCCGCTTTGACCGATAGATTCGACGCGGGATAAGGCGTATTCGTAATCAGAATCGTTTGGATTTGGGGTGTTGGCAGACTGTGAATAGATGGCGTATTGGTAGTTCGAGAATAATTTCTTGAGCTCTTCGATATCGCTGAGTCTGTCATCGAGATTCGGAGCGAGCATTCGTCCGAGGGTATTGACGAGTGCCGTAGGCATATTCTGGACTTCCGGTTCGAAGATGAGGCGGAAATCCTTGACGGGCATGTCAGCGGGCGAAACTCCCGAGAGCAGATACACGATGACTGCAGCGAGTGCGTAAGTATCGCTGGCAGGACCTGGCTTTCCTGTGAGTTGTTCGGGCGGCATGTAGCCGAAAGTACCGGCAACCGTCGAACCACCGCCCTGAATCTGGGGATTGGCCACTGCCCCGAAGTCGATGAGAAAGACTTTATAATAGTCGCCGCCCAGCGGCATGAGCAGAATATTGGAGGGTTTGATGTCGCGGTGAATGACCGGTGGCACATGGTTGTGCAGGTCCTGCAGAATGTCGAGCATTTGCAGGACGATGTCATAAACGCAGTTCAGGCTGAAGCGTCGGTTGCTTTGGAGCAGGTAAGCCAATGAGTAGCCGGGGATGTACTCTTGTACAAGGTATGAACAGGGCGGGTCATCTTCGAGGCATTCGATGGCCTCGTAGAACTTGGCGACACCTTCGACATCGAGCGATTGGAGGACGTCTGCTTCGCGGTGAAACAGCTCATATTCTTTCCAGTTTTTGACTGAGGCAATGTTGAGTTGTTTGATGGCGACTTCTTCGCCGTCAGACAGACGTTTTGCCAGATAGATGCGTCCCTGTGCGCCATGGCCGAGCTCTCTGATAAACTCATATTTGTTTTGCAGGGAGGGGGGCGTTTTGGGTTTTGGTGCGTTGGCTGGGGCTGTTAACCTTGGGGGCAACGGTTCGGGCCGGTACGATTCGGACTGATAGGACGTGGGCGTCTGGCTGTCCATTCTTTCTGGCAGTTGTG
>JAGACY010000388.1 GCA_017613855.1 Pseudomonadota bacterium | reverse complement strand
TGAAGAACCTAAAAATTACAAGTGATGAGTGTGGTGGAGTGTGGTAATATTGATTTTATGCTCTCGCCAAGATTTTTTTACAGACATGCGTTGAGAGATGAATGTGAGAGATTCTCATTTGGGTTGGTTCCCTATAAGGATCAATAGAATTGAGATTTCTTGAGTCCCCGGTAGTTTAAGCAACCGGGGGTTATCCCTATGAAAGCACTAACGGACTTCTTTTGAACAACCATGAAAATACGGAATATCCGCACTTGTTTACCATAGCAGTTGTTGCACCTTTCCCGGATGCGTTTTTTTAGGGGAATTCCTTTAGCCGGGGGCGCCCTTTGGGTTTACCTCGGGCTGTGACATTTCGCATCTTTTACAAGCGGCCCCAAACTCGGTCTGCTGGCAACAAATTGCTTTTTTGATTCTATTATTTGGCGGTGTGTGTTTGATTCGGCTATGTTAAGCATGTGTAGACAGGGGGTATTGCAATGCGGAATTTATTATTTTCATTATTATGTCTGGTATTCCTGCAATTATTGAATCATGGTGTGTATGGGCAGGAGAGTGCAGAAGTTCGCAAAGCGGATGCAGTACAGTCATCACAGCAGGTCATTCCCGAAAAAGCGCAGCGCATTTTGCAGGCATATCCGGATTTGCATTTGCAATATCGTGACAATCGTATCCTCTTTGAGGATGGGACTGCGATTGTCTTTGATGATGGCAGGACAAAGGACTTTGCATCATTGCTGGACGAATCCGATATCGAAGATATGTTTTCGATGGTGTATCCATCCGAGGGTGAGCCTGAGTATTTGCAGGATGCCGGACGCAGCCGGTGTGAGGCATTTTTTAGAAAGATGTACGGCCATGATGCACGGAGAGTTAAAAAAAATCTGGTTACTGTTTTGTGGTTTGGAGAGAAGCTTAAATTCAGCAGAATCAATGGGGCTGCAGAGCATTTAAAAGCAGTTGCGGATGAAATTGCAAAAGATCATCCCGAATTGATTTCCTATATGAAATCAGCCGGCACATTTTATTGGCGCAAAGTTCGTGGGGCCAATCGGCTGAGTTCCCATAGTTATGGCATAGCCATCGATATTGCCGTGAAACAAAGCAATTACTGGCGGTGGGATTATTCGAAAGCCAGTGAGACGGACACAATCGGATATCAGAACCGAATTCCGATGGAAATCGTAGATATCTTTGAAAAGCACGGTTTTGTTTGGGGCGGCCGATGGTATCATTACGATACAATGCATTTTGAATATCGACCGGAGATAAGTCGTATTCCCCTGTGAATGGCATGACCTGGGGCGAGCATATTGGGTCGCCCTTCCGTTGCATGTTTTTTTCCTTCGGTAGATGGTTTACAGCAAACGATAGATTGCCGGGCCTGGGCATTCATAAGTCCATTCGGGGGTGATGAAAGGACATGACTGCAAAAGGCTTGCATCGTACCAGGGTGTGGATGCATTTGGATTTGTCAGGACTTCGATTTGCTGGGCAGGGATGTAGCTTTGTGCAAGCAGGAATTTTTTATTTCCCTGGGCATCTTCGACGACATCAAGCACAATAATGAGATGCCCGACACCAGCGATGGCATCGCCGGGCCTCATGTCGGCGACAGAGATGACGGGACTCTCTCTCATGACAGAGCTGACGCCGGCATACATAAAGAGCATTTTCTGATATTTTTTAAACGTATCAAGGCTACTGCTTGGTTTTGCAGATTGAACCATGATCGTTTTTTTGTCTTCCTTTTTTACGCGGTACCCCTGTTTCCATTGGTTCCAGGAAAACTTCATCCCGTTGGCGAAATGATAGCTGATTTTATCCTGTTGATTAGTTTGAAATAAAAAATCTGTTCTGAGTCTTTGAGCGGCATCGGAACATTGCTGGAGATCGCGGTCTCCGACATCGACATCGAGGACGCCAACATGATGATCTTGTTTGGATTTGAGAGCACCATTGAACAGATATACCGGCGAACCATCGGGAAGCATCGGAAGTTTGCGCATATAATCGACATAGGGATCATTGTAATTGATTCGCGTATATCTCTGTGGCGGCACAAATCTGGATTCTACGGTCATCCCTTTGGGATTGAGCCATTCGGGATGACTATCCTGTGCAAGGCATCCCCCAATCATCCATACATTGAACATTAGAGTGGTTAAGATGAGAGATACCCATTTCATTGCCGTCCTCCTAATTAGACTGATAATGGCGGTGTGGATGCTTAATATTCGTCATCCTCCTCATCGTCATCCTCCTCGTCGTCCTCGTCGTCCTCGTCTTCATCTTCATCGTTGATTTTATCATAAACATCGTTTGTTTCTTCGATGAAGGAGTCGATATCTTCTTCGATGGCTTCTTCTACAAGCCATGTATCGATGTACTCACTGACGAAATCAATGACTTCGTCGTCAAGATCGCTTCGATGCAACCCTTTTTTCATTCCTCCGAGCAAAATTCTGAGGCTGTTGGCATGTTTTGCAGGATCGTCTTCGTCGAGGATTTTAAAGATTCTGTTCAGGGCGAGTTTTATGTGCATAATCCAACCTCCAAATCGAAAGAATTATTGTTAAAAAGCTGTGCAAAATCAAGAATAGTCGAGCGATGCGAACCGAGAAAACTCCCTGGATGTGTTAGCGCTTTGATTTTGTCTTTCGTGCCATGCACATATCCATCGTGCATCGACAAACCATTCTAACCCGAGATCACCATCGGGCGTTTCATGAGCAACTTCGTAAACTGCTCCGGGGAATTCGTCAAGACAGATAACGGGAAAATCCAATTCCCGTTCGTCGATATGGAACATTTTTCTGCCGAGTTTGTCGTCAATTCTAAGCAGAGCACCGCATCTGGACATAATTTCGACCGCGATTGCAAAAAGAACCACGACTGTATCGGCGGCATCATCGGCAGCGCGGCAAATCATGCAACGTTTAGGCACGACACCGATTCCGACGCGAAAATCCTCAATTTCGGAAGTAGAAAACCTGACGGGAGAGACAAAGATATCGAACGGTTTTGCGTGTAAAAAGGGTCTGTTTCTCGTTTGAGGGACGTAAGTAATCCAGAGTCGGCGTCCACCATCAAGCGGTTCCTGCTTTTGAGCGAGATTGTCGAGTCTTTTGTCGAGTGCAGCGAGTGCGGCATTTGCAGGAAGTTCAGTAAAATAGAGGCGAAGATCCATTTTGTTTGCCTGGCTATTTCGCCCCGCGTGCGGGGCTCAATACGCCTTGGCATTTGTGGCTATGTCGCGGAGCTCCATACGCCACAAAAAAGGCGTCTTGAAACAAGACGCCACTGCCAAGAGAAATATTAATTATTTAGCGGGTTCACGAATACCCATGTAAAGCCCGGGGGCACTGAAAACTTTCCAATGATCGCCGTCTTTTACGAGTGTGATCTGACGGGGGGAATCAGCACCCGAGCTCTTAAGCCATACGTTCCAGGTGTTTTCCATACCTTCGACAGAGCGTGTCACGGTGAGTTCACAGTTGTTGAGATCGGCTTTGTAGCCATTTTCGGGCGAGGTGCCGGCACAGAAAGAGCGCATGATATATGGCTGATTCTTGATTCTGTCGACCATCGTCGAGTGTGCAGCATTTTTCTCAAAATCAGCGGGAAGGCCTTTCATCAAGGCGATGAGGATATCACGACCGAGGGCGCGTGTGGCAGAATCCTGATAAAGGAAAGCTGCTTCGAGCCAGAGCTTTGCTGCACCTTCGGGGGTGGTGGCTTCTTTTTCATATTTGGCTTTGTATTCATCCATGTCGGCAGGAAGTTTTGCCATTGCATTGCCAGCGAATGCAAACGAAGCGCATGCAGCGAGTGCGAGACCTGTAAAGAGACGAGCCAGTTTTTTCATATAATCCTCCAAAACAAAGCAGGCATAAAAACGCCCAAAGTTGTAGCGAGTTTATTATTCACATTTTGTGCCAAAAAGTCCAGAGGAGGCGATGTTTTTAATTGGCAATTGGCAATTCGCAATTAGGGCATTCTCAAATAATCGTCACACTCTGGAGGGGCGTATCATTCGTAGGTAATCGCCGTGGGGGAGCCCGAAGGGCGTAACCCACAGCCAGGAATGTGGAATTATAATTGCTGAATCAGATTGTCGATTTCGGAGAGCGAATTTGCCACGAGGATTTGATTTGAGTAGTGTTTGCGCATGACGCCTTTGGATTGAAGATCTTCGAGCATTGCGATGCATGTGTTCCAGAAGCCATTTACATTATAAAGAATGACTTTTTTCTGATGATAATTGAGTGTTTGTGAGGCTGCGACAGTGAATACTTCATCGAGTGTTCCGAGGCCGCCGGGCAAAGCGATGAAAATGTCCGCCTTATCCATCATGATTTGTTTTCTGTCGGTGAGATTTTCGCAATTGATGAGTTCATCAACATAGCAGCTTGTCTGGCCATTTTCTTCGATTTTACCGGGAACGACGCCAATCGATTTTCCATTTGCTTCATGTGTGGATTTGGCGATGCATTCCATGAGGCCAAGGGCACAACCGCCATAAACGAGGGTGTGATGATGCGAGCCCAGATAATGCCCTAATTCCCGGGCGGCTTCGAAGTATGCGTTTGCAATGGTATCGTTTGCAGAACAAAAAACAGCTATGTTTGCCATTTGAGGATCTCCTTTTTAATTCGGAATTCGGAATGCGGAATGCGGAATTGAATTTGCAGAACTAAAGGGAAAGTCTGAAGCTTAGAGTAAAGGGCTTACTGAATGCGGAATTCGGAATGCGGAATGCGGAATTGAATTTGCAGAACTAAAGGGAAAGTCTGAAGCTTAGAGTAAAGGGCTTA
>JAGACY010000387.1 GCA_017613855.1 Pseudomonadota bacterium | reverse complement strand
TGTGTGCGAGAGTAACTCAGTGGTAGAGTGCAACCTTGCCAAGGTTGACGTCGCGGGTTCGAGCCCCGTCTCTCGCTTCTGCTGAAAAGGTCCACATCATGGGCCTTTTTTAGTAATATCCACGCGCGGGTAGCTCAGTTGGATAGAGCGTTGGCCTCCGAAGCCAAAGGCCGCGGGTTCGACTCCCGCCTCGCGCACTTCATAATGAGTATGAGGATACCCTATGGATATTGCTCTTTACAAAGAGCTCGTGAATCATGCTCAAAAATGCGGAGCCGATGACGCTGCTCTCGTCTACAGACATAGCCTCGAAAAAAGTAATTCCGGGAATGTTAAGTCTGTCGATGAGATCAAATTAGCTGTCCAATTCCAAAAAGGATCTGCTTCTGCCTTTTTTACAAACCGGTTCGCCTGCCCGGATCGCACTGCTTTGCTGCAGATCACCAAGAATCTTTGCCAGGCAGCAAAAATCGCAAATGCATGGGGACAGCCCAATCCCTCCGATATCCAATCGACAGTTCAAGCCTTCAATCAAATGCCCTCTATTCAATATCCCGAGGAAGCATGCGATCCTCTGGCTTGTACAGACGACTGCTACCATGCCAATTGTCTGCAATCGGATTTCTGGAACTTCCCCGCATTCGAGCCGCCAAATCTGAATGAAATTTCAAATAATCTATCCATTCAGATGGAACAAACGACAAAAGCCATTGATGAAGCACTGTTTTATCAACAGAACATCTCATTGCATACTTTCGTCGAAACATCCATCAAATCCCAATTAAAACTTCAGCATATCGACGATACTTATACACTCAGTCTTCCGTTGTGCCGCTTTAATCCTCTCGATTCGAACAACCCACTGGCAAATCCCGGCCAACTGCAGGCGTCCATGCTCGAAATCGCCGATGGATTCTACAATTCCGTATGCGCCAAACTCGAATATGTCAGCCCGATGCCCAATCTGGTCATCTCCGGATGGGGTATGGCCATCTTAGGACATGAAGCCGCACATCTCTCGGTCGACATGGCATCCTCCGGCAAACTCATCATGGATATGGCTCAGTGCCAACCCACTCCCAATTCTGCCAATTGCCCGATCCATGCGCTTTTACCTTCGGATTCCACCACGCATTCAAAGCAGGAATTATTCGAAGCACTACCCAGCCATACACTCTTCGTCGATGCCCCCTCTCTCTGGGTCAGAAGAAACAACACTTTGCTCGATGTTCACTTCAAAATCGCCTGTGAAATCGAAAATGCCAAAATCCTACGGTATTTCAAACCAGTCACACTCAGATTTGATCTCAAAAACATCTGGCAAAACATTCATTCAACGACCAATCTCATTTCAAAAGTCTGCCTCAAATGTCACCATGGCATGGCCGATTTTTCCGCCCCCGATTGCTATCTGCCGCAAACAATCCCACTCGGGAAAATATAGGCAAAGCAATTCCTAACTAAAACCACTGCTCACCGCAGCCTCACTGAATAAAGGAACCCTATATGAACGTCGTATGCATCGGAACAGGTTATGTTGGTATCAACACTGCAGCAGCACTCGCTTACATAGGACACTCCGTCTGTGGCGTCGATATTGACGAACGCAAAATAAACATGCTCAAAGCCCACAAGGCACCGATATCCGAAGCTGGTCTGGATGAACTCCTCTCCCAAAAGATGGATCTCACTTTCACCACATGCCTCGAAGACTGCGTCAATACTGCTGATGTCATCTTCATCGCCGTCGGAACCCCCTCACTTCCCAACGGGCATGCCAACCTCTCCTATGTCATGAGCGCCGCCGAAGATATCGCCAACTCACTCATGCCCATCCATGATGTCACCATCGTCGTCAAATCGACCGTTCCCGTCGGCGTCAACAGCATGATCGAACGCCAAATCCGCGACAGAGTCGCCATGCGATGCGGTTCCGACGCACTGCTCCACTTCTCGTCCAACCCAGAATTCCTACGCGAAGGCATGGCACTCTCCGACACGTTCTACCCCGATCGTTTCGTCTTCGGAACCGAGGATGACAAAGCCTACCAAATGCTCACGACCCTGTTTGCCCCCATCATTGACCAGTCCTTCGAGCCGCCCACATTTGTCGAAATGCCCAATCCGCGCCCCAAAACGCAATGCATCCACACCGATGCCATCTCAGCAGAGATGATCAAATACGCATCCAATGTTTTCCTGGCCCTCAAAATCAGCTACGCCAATGAAATCGCCGGTCTCGTCGAAAAACTCGGCGGCAACATGGAAGACATCAGCCGCGGCATGGGCATGGATAAGCGCATCGCTCCTTATTTTCTCAAATCCGGCCTCGGCTGGGGCGGCAGTTGCTTCCCCAAAGATTCGCTCGCACTCTTAAGCATGGCAAAGGATTACGATTATGAAATGCCAATCGTAAAAGCCGCTGTCGATGTCAATGAACGCCAAAAAACACGCCTCATTCAAAAAGTTATCGACAAACTGCACATCCTGCCCGGCAGACGCATCGCAATTCTCGGCCTCTCCTTCAAACCCAGAACCGACGACGTCCGCAACAGCCCTTCCGTCGATATTGCCAAAGAACTCGTTCGACGCCAGGCCATCGTCACGGTGCACGATCCGCAGGGTCTCGATAACGCCCGCGTCATCTATAAAAATGAAGGCTTCATCTTCTGCACCGATCCCATCGAAGCCGCACAAAATGCCGATGCCATCATCATCACGACCGACTGGGCCGATTACAAAAACATCGACTGGGAAGACATGGCAAAAGCCGTCAAAACACCATTCCTGTTCGACGCGCGCAACCTCCTGCGCAACGACCTCGATAAAGTCAAGGATTTCGTTTACATTGGCATGTAATCCTGTAACTGTTCAGCTCTCTGTTATTTGCCAGATTTCCAAAGGGTAAGAAAAATCCTTAATTCATAATGCTGAATTCATAATGCTGAATGTTTTTGAAAAACCAAAGGAATCATCCAAATTCTCCTGCAGCATTTCATTATGCATTCATCATTATTCATTATGCATTAATGGATGAGTTGGGCCTTCGAATGAAAAGCGAGCATAGTGGCTGAATAGTTACGTAATCCTGTTGTTCCTGCAGCTTTCGGCTTACAGCCGATACGCCGCAGACGCTCTGGCTATCGGCCTGCGGCCGATACGCCCATCGCTGTGCCGCTTTTTTTGCTTTGCAAAAAATACGCGGCACTTTTTTTGCATTGTGTGCCCTCTCAGGAAAAGGCAATTTCCCAAAATTGCTTGAAATTCGCCCGTAACAAGCGACATATCCCCCTCGGGATGCACCTCTGCAACAACATCCCACAACCTACAAATTTCCTTTTTTTCCCATTTTAATTTATGATGTCACGCAGGTCACAACAAGGCCGGCTTTGAATCTACCAGGAGGTCATTCCATGAAAAAATTTACAATCATTCTTGCTGCACTCATGTTCTGTCTGCCTGTCACGGCTTCTGCACAGAATTATTCTTCTTCCTCACAAACTTCTCAAGCCAGCAGTGCAGATGCCAATGACCCTTCCAAAATGCTCCCACAGGAGATTCAAACGCGTTTTGAAAATATCCGCCGCGACCCCGATCCCGATGCACTCGTCCGGGATGCCCATTACTGGGTTTCCAACGAAAATGCACACTACGTCTGGTATCCTTATGTCAAGGATCTCGGCGGCGTCATTTCGGGTGTCGGCACCGATCAGGTCTATCTCATCGCCGGATGGAGCAATGCTTCGCTCATTCTCCCCATGGATTTTGACCGCATGATCACCAATCTGCACTACGCTTATGGCGCGGCTTTCCTTTCTGCCAATAATATTGAAGAATTCCGCTCCTACTGGAAAAGCGACAACCCCGATCTCATGAAGGCTGCACTCGAAAAGTATTTTCCCGATAAAGCGGCAGATGCCTTTAAAGCCTGGAAACACGGCGTTAAGGAAGTCAACGGCAGATTCAATCGCGTCATCAAAAAATACACAAAATCTGAAGAAACCGAAATTACAAGCGTCCCCACCTTTTTAACGGACGAAACCCAATACAAACGCATTAAAAAATTATGGGAAAATCACCGTGTTTTCCCCATCTGCGGTGATCTCACCGGCAATAAGGCAATGATTGATATTGCAAAAGCCCTCCGCGATTCCAATATGAAGATGATGATTCTCTATCCTTCCAACGCCGAAGGCTATTTCGAATACACACCGGAATATCGACGCAATATCGTCAACATGCCATTTGAAGATAAATCCCTCGTACTTCGTACCCGTCAGATGCGTTCACTCGGACTCGCTGAAGAAGAAGACTATCATTATAATATGCAGAGCGGCGAAAACTTCCAGCTCTGGCTCAAAACCACCAACATTCCCGATCAGCACAAGATGCTCCGCAAACGCACCAAAACTGCTCGCGAAGGTCTCTCTGTCCTCGATTACCGCCCAGAACCTTCCAAGAAATTGCCCAAACTCGCGGATATGCCTGAATAATTTGTAATGTGTAATTGGGATGCGAAACAAAAACATGAAATTTTTTTTGGCTATGTTTAACCAGCGTGGATATGAATTCAGCTTGTAGCTCATAGCTTATAGCTTATAGCTGAGAATTCATTTCATAGGAAATCATTCTGTTGCCTGTACAATAATGAAACTTCTACAAGCTAAAAGCTACAAGCTATAAGCTCGAATGAGAATTCTAATTGCAAAATCTCCACACTCGTTAAACAGAGCTTATTTTTGCATCCCAATTCATCATTATGAATTATGAATTATTAATTATGAATTCCCAATATGTCTTTCATCGATAAAATTCGCGACAGATTATTTGGTTTTAATCAGCCTGTTTCGATGGATGATGTGCCGAAGATTATTAAGAATCGCCCATCAAAACAAGAGAATCTTCAACCAAAGCAAGAGAATCTTCAACCAAAACCCCACGTTGAAGATCATATGAATGAGGTTGATAAATCACAGCCAAGTCACATACTCTTTGTTTGCAGTGGCAATATATGCCGTTCAGCCTATGCCGCCGCAAAATTAAAACAACTCTCGCAAGGCCGAAGCATCAAGATCGCATCCGCCGGTACACTGCGCCTCGTCGGCCGCAAAGCCGCCCCCAAGATGATAGAGTCTGCCCGCGAAAATGGCGTCGATCTCGAAGACCATCGTTCTTCTGCACTCTCCAAATTACTCATTGATTCTGCAGATATCATTTTTGCAATGGAACCCATGCACAGTGCAAGAATTGCCGAAATCAGCCCAGATGCATCAAAACGTGTACTCCTGCTCGGCCTTTTTCTGAACGAACCTACAGATACAATCGAAGATCCCATGGGACAAGCCCCCGAAGTCTACCAATCTGTGGCAGCCCTCATTGACGAAGCTTTGACCAATTGGTTCAAACGCACTTATCTTCAGCCCCAGACAGATTGATATCATCCTGCAGGCCAATTAAGTTATTCACTATTCACTATTCACTATTCACAGCCTCTAAAGTTCAAGAACCACGATTCTTTAGCCATACCCATGAGCATACTCAAATAATTGCGCATTGCGCATTGCGCATTGCGCATTATGTCTGTGAATACGTCATTGTGAATAACGTACCTTATGGACAGCGCCCTAGCTGCATATACATTATTATCTCTATTCTGTTTGCCAATTCGGACATAAAAAGATAGAACACGCATGGTCTTTATCTTCATGGATTTGAGGATCCTCCCATGTCGGAAAACACAGAACAAACTCAAAAAACCAATCATAATGAGGTTTTTAGCCTCGAAAAAACAGCGGCAGACCACGAGGCGATTCGTGCAGCTTTTGGTTTGAACAAACCTGCCGAAAAACGTGGCATGTATGAACAGGATGCACGCAAACCCGGCATTCGTCAGTTTGCCGTATTGTTCATTACGCTGGCTGTCGTTGGCGCAAGCATTGCCGCATGGTTCGGTTTCGAATATCTCCTCGATAAAGAAGAAGAGGCCCGTTTTATTGCCGAGCATGACCGCAAAATTGCCGAAGAAGAAGCACGCCGCAACCGCATAGAATATGCGGATATCGCCTTCCTCGACTCCATGCCGCCTGCGGTTGCCATCGCAATGGATGATAAACCGCTCTATGCCAGATCAAAAGATGGCAGTTACACGGAACTCAGGGCAAGAGAATCGACATGGATTCAGAACCTGCCTATCAAAGAAGATACCATCTTAAAATTCAGTTTCGCAGCCGAAGGTTTTAAGCCACTTTCCCGCACGGTTGCCTATTACGACTGGTTCCCATCCAATAAACCAGGCAAAAATCCACTCGAGAAAGCCTTCAAAAAGATCGTACTCGAACCCGATGTGTCTCCGCGTATTGCAGGATGTGAACAGCTCCCGCCGATTCTCGAAACATCCGGCTGCGAATGGACGGTCGTCCGCGAAATTGCTTTCCGCGAGCGCTATGCCGAAGCTGTCAAATCGCTCGTTCCTACCGAAGATCAGCAGCGTGCCTCACTCAAATCCATTCTCTCGCGCAATCCCCTCTTGGCTCAGGCCGCCAATGGCTTTGATGTAGCCACACTCGACACGGGCAATCCCATCATTGCACCTGAGTTGCCGGATGCCACCAAATCCCTGCTCAAAACGCTGACAGAACATCCCTATGGTTTGTATGGTGCCATCACCATCGAAACAGACATGCCCGATACCCGCGTATTCTTTATGAGCGAGCCACTGATGGTGGTCAAAGCATCCGGGAATATGGCTCAGGTCAAAGTGCAGCCGAATGAGCCTTTTACATTTGCTGTCTATGGCCAGGGCAAACCTATCGAAATTACACAGTTGCTCAGTCTGCGACTCGAAGCAAACGATGCACCGAATTACGTGACCGAAATTGCACCGCACCAATGGCACTGTGAAGTCCCCGATATCAACACTGCACTGCAGATTCCTGCCCCCGAGATTCCTCCCGAACTCAACATGCCGGAATATCGCCACCAGCTGTGTTCCTATTCAATTAAGATTTCTGTCAAATTCCAGGAAATCAAAAAGATCGAAGAGGAAGCTGCAAAACAGCGCGAGAAAGCAGCTGCACCGCAGCCCCAGGAAAAAGCTGAACAGGAATAATCAGCCACACACTCCGGTCTGCATCGCCCCATAAAAATATGTCGGCCGCGTATCCCGAAGGGATAGCGCCGACAAGGCTGGCGTATTTGCGAACGCAAAAAGCCAGCCAAATAAAAGTAGTATAATAATGATAGGCTCTGTTTAACGATCGTGGAGATTTTGTTCACAAAAGATTGCAATTCTGGTTTGGAGCTTAGAGCTTAGAGAAAGGATTAGCCACTCAAAGCTCAAAGCTCAAAGCTCTAAGCAATGAAAAGCCGAAACCTAAAGAATTTGGCATATCCACAGTGGTTAAACATAGCCTAATGATATGATTATGATAATATAATCTATTATATTATTTGTGCATATATTAGCATTTAATTAGCAATACAGTTTGTTCACAACACATAAATATAAGAATTTCCATATTCATTATCAATTGTTCATTATCCATTATTCATTATTAAAAGAATTCCAATGCGCGTTTTGCACTTTCGGGATGTGTCGATTTCGCGCGTTCGATAATTTCACGGGCTGCAGGTGCATGTGTTTTTGCCAATGCCATTAAAGTATGATGCACAATAGAGGGTGATTTATCCTGCGCAGTAAGCGCCAATGAAGTAATGGCATTATCCGCAATGACGGGATCCTTCGTTTTTTGAGCAATATTGCTCAATGCACGGATGGCCGCAATTTTCACATTGATATCATTATCGAACATTTCATTCGAAGCATACGTTGAAATCGTCTGAATCGTTTTTTCATTCATCACAAAAGGCAATGCATGAAGTGCAGCAATCTTGAGGTTTGCCGACCGCTCTGCGCGCGCGGTGATATCCTTGACCAGAGCGAGTGAGATTTCATCGGGCGGGCGCTTAGATATCTGCGCAATCAAGGTTTGGGCGACAGTTTCGTCGGAATCTTTGAGCATAATCACGCGAAGTGCATCTCCCGAAGTATCGATCCAGCGCGTCGCATAAGCAACATCGCGCCGCATCCCGGCCTGCGAATTGTAGGCCTCCGACGTGAGCGGGGCAACGGAATCTGCCGGCGTTTTTTGAGCCAGCGCGAGCAACTGTGCGCCATTGGGTTTGCCTGTCGGAGCCTTTTCAAGCGCTGCGGCCATATCCACACTGCGTTTGGCGAATGCATCCTTTTGAGATTTGAGCGATTCGACAGCCGCATGATTGGCCAAATAGGCAGTCATCACGGGATAATAATTCTCAATTTTCGAAGCATTCTCAACAAAGGCCGACAGATCTGCCGGTGCACTTTTTGACTGCTCGATTTGTTCGGCGGCCAGAAATTGCACCGCCAAATGCGGACTTCTCAAACCGCGAAGCCAATACTCAGGCGAAAGCTCCCCCTGCTTCATGAGTGTATCCAATGCATCAAAAGCATTATCGGGCGAAGGATTCTCGAGCTGTACGGCCCATGCGGCATTCCGCAGCGCGGCGGTATTGGATGTATTGAGTACGGTTGATGCAACAGACTGCGACGTTTCGCTGTTGCTGCACTGTGCAAGCCAACCCAAAAGCCCGGATTCATCCAGTTTTACAAGACGCTGTGCAATCTTTCCGCCATGAGCAGGCGTCGAGGCATTCAAAATCTCTGCAAGATGCACGCTCATTACGCCGGATTTCCCAGATTTATCCACTTCGGCCAGTGCGCGTTCAAAGTTCGCATCATTGCTCGACTTGAGCAAGATGAGCAATGCATCATCATAGAGCGTCCTGTCTGCAGCATCGAGCATGGCCAGTGCATAGACTTCCTGCATCGCATCCGTTTGACTGAGTACAGCTTTCATCTGGCTAATCGTCGCAGCATCGCGGGTATCGGCAAGTGCAGTCATGGCGGCATTGACATTCCCCGGCGTCTTTGAAGTCAGTTCTTTGGCAACGCGTTTTTCTGCCCCCGGGAATTTATGCGCGATATAGCCTTTCATAGCCCCGGTTTTGACAAAAATATTGGGATTGTCAAAATCCGCTTCGATAGATTTTATCAAGGATTTATCCTGTTTTTTGAGCAATTCATAAAAGGCTTTGGGTAGCAGATAGCTATCCCCCATTTGGATGAGTGCCGGTTCATCCACGGATTTAGCCCCCAATGCCTGCCACATGGGCACGATAGCCATGTAGTGCATGAGCGCTTCATCGGCGGCCGCAACCGGACGATTGTCGCATACGAACGAGGGGATACCATGGCCATGCGCCTTAAAAGTTGACGATACTTCGGCAGAAATGATCGAACCGTATGCGCATTTGGTGGCATCGATGAGAACCTGTTTTTTATCGGGCAAAAAGCTCGTCGAACCGTAAGTAGGCAATTTCTTGCGTTTAAGCGCTTCGAACAGCGTTACATCATGGCTGTCGGGCAAATCGGCAATCAACGGCATGACAGCCCACTCTGCGGGCTTCTGCATCGTCTTGGCATAACTGTAAAGCACCACATCTTCGGCATGAGCCGCCAAAGGAATGAGCGCAAACACAAGTGAAAGCAGATAATTTTTCATGGCGATCATTATATCAATGAAGGAATCAATAAACGCTCGGACATCATCCATGCCCCGTGAACTTTTAGCATCTGTCCCAGGATGATGCAATGATGCACAATTTGTTATTCACAATGTCACGCATTCTGTTAAAGTCCTGTATTTGCAGGCTTTACTTTTTTCAATGCAAATCCCTGTTGTCAATACTATGACTTTGGCGATTCATTCATATCTATGGATTTTCCAACGATTATATGTGACAAATATATCATCACCCGGAGGGTATCGATTTTTATTCAACGCTGCATGATACATTCACTTAGTCATTTTATGCATAGCTTCAATGACTTATTAACCAGATTAAGGCTATGTTGAAAACAAACAAACTGCTGATCCCATTCGCCACAATCGCTCTGAGTCTGCTGCCATCCATTGCCTATGCACACGGCTATGATGGACTCTATGGAGCAATAACAGGTATTCTATCTTCTGCCATGGCAATCCATGTGATTGGATTGTTTTTAGCGATCAGAAAGCTAAAACGCACAAATGCTACATCTATGAGTGGATGGACAATTCTTCTCATCCTCATTGCCTTTTTATTGATAGGATGCGCACTCATGGCATGTGGTCTATTTGGTATTATCATCGGGATCGCCTTCCTCATCGTGATATTCTTTTGTCGGGATTCAAATATATCCCATCAGAATAGTTCATCCCGACCCGAGCGATTATTAAAGATCTGCTGCATCTGTGAAATCATACTTATTCTGCAGGAATTTTTGGTGTCAATGATATCGGACACAGAACTAAAGTATTATTTAACTTTTC
>JAGACY010000386.1 GCA_017613855.1 Pseudomonadota bacterium | reverse complement strand
CTTGTATAACAGAGCCCCCAAGATGGGACACCCGAGTCCATTTTTTATGGCAGCGGGTTGAGTTTTCCCGTTTGGGGGAAACAAAAAAATTTGCGAGCCGTATGTGCAGCGGAGACGTGCGAAAGCGCGTCTCGTGCACATAGGCGAGCAGCGCAAGCCGTATGCCGAAGGCATAGGCGCGCTCCAAAAAATGAAAATGATTTTTCAAATGACCCGAGATGTGGTAGAGACAGACAAGGAATTTTTTTTCCACTTTTTAATGAGGACATAGGTTATGGATATTGAGCAGGCGTTGGCAAAACATGGCAAATCTTTTGATTCTGGTGCGGTTCTTTTTTACGAAGGCGATCCCGGAAGCAAATTGTGGATTATTAATGAAGGCCATGTTCAGTTGACGAAGCGCGTCTGTTCGCAGGAAGTTTTGATTGAAACCCTGGGGCCTGGCGAGTTTTGTGGTGAACTTTCGTTGGTAACCGGCGGGCCGCAGCCCGTGACGGCAACAGTTGTCGAGAAGGCCAGACTGTTGATTGTCGATGCCGCCCTGTTTGAATCGCTCGTTCGCAGCAATGCTGAGCTTTCGATGCGTATGCTCAAAAAACTCGCTGGACGTCTGAATGAAGCCCAGTTCCGCGTTTCTGTGATGCAGATTCGGAATTCACTTGGCCGCGTCATGCTTCAGCTGCGCCACGAGATTCAGAACAGCGAAGCGCCCAATAAGGCGACGGTGCCCGAAGATCTTGCAGATGCACTCGCGATCGATCCTGCCGAACTCAAAAAAGCGCTCGATCTTTTGGTCGAAAAGAATCTCATCAATCTGTCGAAGGAAAATGTCTATTCCATCGTGAATAATGATGAGTATGACCGTTTCCTGAATTATCTTGAGCTGCGCGATCGGTACGAATTTGTCGATAAGATGTAAATCTTCCTTAAAACGAGCCGCCCTTTGAGGCGGCTTTTTTTCTGGGTAAAAAATGGATTTCTATACGAGATTGTACCGTCAGAATGAGCGCGTCATGAAATTCGGCCTCGATACCATTCGTAGGGCCATGGCTTATGATGAAGGGCTGGTGAGCTATCCGCACTGGCTCATCGGCGGTACCAACGGCAAGGGGCAGGTGAGTGCATTGCTGTCCAATGCCGCTTGTTTGCTTGGTTATCGGACAGGATTATTCACCTCACCGCATCTCGTCGAGTTTCGTGAACGAATTCGAATTGATGGCCATTTGATCGATGAAAATGAGATGATTGCCATTGGTGAGCGGGTGCTGTCGGAGTTTGGCGGTGAGGATGTGCCTGAGTTTACCGGGACTGCGCTGACCTATTTTGAATGCTGTCTCATGATGGCATTGCGCGCTTTTAAACAGAATCATGTTCAGTTTGGCGTGTTTGAAGTCGGTTTGGGGGGCCGTCTTGATGCGACGAATTCGCTCGATCCGCAATTGAGCATCATTACTTCGATAGGCCGGGATCACGAAGAATACCTGGGACATGAGACTGCACAGATCGCAAGGGAAAAAGCGGGGATCATGCGCGAAGGGTGCCCGGTCGTCGTTGGGCGCGGTGAATATGAGATTTTAAAGGAGGAAGCGCAGCTTCATGGCTGTGCTTCGTTCGAGGCGCTTGGGCATGAATTCGACTGGTTCCGCGAAAATGGACAAGTTTTTTTGAAAAGCTGCTATGGCGTTTCCCCGATGCCCGGTGCAGAAAAACTGGCCAACTATCAGATCGATAATGCATCGGTTGCTTTTTTTGCGTTGCTTAGAGGTGCGGAACTTGGCCTGCTGCAAGGCGATTTGCAATCTGTGCTGGCGCATCTCATTGAACGCACCGAATGGGTGGGCAGATTATGGCATTGCTCACAAAAAACGGCACAAAACCTCGGGGTGGCCGATGTCGTGCTCGATGGTGCGCACAATCCGGATGGCGTTCGTGCTTTTGTCGATGCTGTCGCGCAATGTGAGTCCCCCAGAGCACTCGTCGTCAACAGCTGCAGCGACAAGGATCTCGAATCGATGTTTCCGATGTACGGGCGTGTGTTTGATTGGGAGCATATTTTTGTGGTGCCCATTACTTCGACAAAACGCGCCTGTTCGCCGCATGAATACTGTGAACGCCTGGGTTTGCCGGTATCGCGGGCATGTGATTCGTTGTCCGAGGGCGTAGCGCGGGCCGCCCGAATTGCGGGCAGTCGTGGGACGGTTTATATTTCCGGGTCGCTCTATTTAATTGGTGAAGCCATTGTGCTTTTGGGTGAGCAACGTTCCCTTGAATCTATTTTGCGGTGACATGTCTATTGGCCTGCGGCCAATACGACATGCGGCATGCAGCTATTGTCCTGCGGTCAATACGCTGCATGCATTATGAATATGCATTGCATTGACTTTGCTCTGATAAATCTATAAAAAAAGTTCGCCTGTGCATGGTAGTTCAGGCACTCTTGGGCAACCATCATCATAGATGGAATTGGATTGATAAGGTGGAGCAGAGTTATGAAGAAATTCTTTATTTTAGCCGCTTTTGCAGGGATTTGTTTTGCAGGTGGAAATGCCTTTGCATGCCCGTGCCATGAACATGCGGCCAATAATGAGGCAAGCAGTGAGGCAGCTCCTGCTGCAGCCGAACATCATTGTCCTCATCATGCCGATGCAGCTGCTGCCTGTGATTGCGCGAAAGACGGCAAAGCCTGCGATTGCGCGAAAGACGGCAAAGCCTGCGATTGTGCAAAAGACGGCAAAGCCTGTGATTGCGCGAAAGACGGCAAAGATTGTGGCTGCGGTAAATAATCCGGAGTTCAGCATTCAATGATAAGTTGCGATATCCACCCTTAGTGGATATCGCCTGTTGAATGCCCCGATTGGGGACATGAAAATTCTCTCTCTGGCTTGACATAGTTTCTGCTTGGAACTAGATCTTATAAGCTTACGCAACAAGTTGTAAAAAAGCGTCGGCATGGTCTTATGCAGGAGAGATAAAATGTCACATTCACACAGAATTGCATGCTTATGTGCAGGGGTTGTTTTATTCTTTGGCCTAACCGGCTGCAATGAATCGGTCGATATTTCGGGGGATAGATGCGATGCATCGACTTATGTTGCACAATGTGCCGGTAACATGCTGTTCGGGTGTGTCAATGGTGAAGTCGATGTTGTGCGCTTCTGCACTTGCAATGCTCAGGGAACAGGATGTGCAGAGCAGCAGGTGAACCCACAGCCTCAGGTTTGTGTCGAAGGCACAGCACTGTGTGAAGGGTATTTTATTAAAACCTGCACCAACAATGCGTGGCAGTATGCAACAACTTCGTGTGAGCATGGCTGTGAAAATGGCGCATGCCTGCCAGCACCGCCGCCACCTTCATGCACGAATGGCGAACAGAGATGTGATGGGGATATCGTGCAGACATGTTCTGGGGGGGAATGGACGAATGCCTCGGAACCTTGTACCAACGGTTGTAATGAAGGGAAGTGTATTGAAGAAAAACCACAACCTTTGTGTACCGAAAGGGAGAAGCGCTGCAGCGGGGATTTGGTGCAGACCTGTATGGAAGGGGAGTGGATCGATGCCAAAGAGGCATGTCCCAATGGATGCGAAGATGGGGAATGCAAAGAAAAGGAGCCTGTGATTACATGCACCAATGGTAAAACTCAATGCAATGGGAGTTTTGTTCAAACCTGCGAGAACGGCAAGTGGGAGACTGCATCCTCTGCTTGTGAATTCGGCTGCAGCGGCGGTCAATGCCGCACGGAACCTGTCGAAGATACATCTGCTCCCGAGGTTATCGAATGCCCGGCACTCTCGATTTCAGGCAACAATACCTGCGAAAAGACGGGAACCAGCACGAGTAAATACGTTTTACAGGGCGATGTTCTGGCACTCGACAAAACCTACAAAGGCGGCAGTGTCGTCATCGAGGGGTACAAAATTACCTACGTTGGCTGCGAGCCGGATACATCGAATGCAACGGTCATTACCTGCCCCGAATCGGTTATCTCTCCGGGGTTGATCAATGGCCATGATCATATTGGCTACTCGAATGGCACCCCCGACAGCTGGGGAGATGAGCGCTTTGATCATCGCCATGACTGGCGTAAAAATCAAAACGGGCATACCAATCATAATGGTAAGCAGACGAGCAATAACGAAGTCGGTGAACTTCGTCAGCTCATGGGCGGCACTACATCCGTGTTTGGTTCCGGTGAGATCAAGGGACTGATTCGCAACGTGGACAAAGATAAAATACACGACAACCCATTCCCGACTTACCAAACTTTCCCATTGGGTGACGGCGGCAGCGGCACAACTGCAGATAGCGGATGCAGCAAATATAGTTATAAAACCGGAAATAGTAATTACTATTTCGGCCCCCATATTGGCGAGGGCATCAATCAGGCAGCACTCAATGAGCTGCGCTGTTTGAGTGGAGAAGGTTCTGGGGCCAAGAATATCTTTAACAGCAAACTCGGCATTATTCATGGTGTTGCCGCAACACCTGCGATTATTAAGAGAATGGCCGATGCTGGGTCCAAGCTGATTTGGTCACCGCGTACCAATATCTCCCTTTACGGCGATACGGCTCAGGTGGTGGCGTTTGATAATATGGGCGTGACGATTGCCCTGGGTACAGACTGGCTTTATTCCGGATCAGCCAATATGCTCCGCGAATTTGCTTGCGTCGATTTCCTCAATACAACCTATTATGATGGCCACTTCTCCGATTTCGACATCTGGAAAATGGGGACCTATAACACGGCACTCGCTCTTGGTTTGCAAGGGGTCATCGGAAGCCTGGCCAGTGGCAAGGTCGCCGATATTGCCATGTTTAAAAAATCGGAAAATCGTGAAGCACATAGAGCCGTCATTAGCGCAGAAAATAAAGACGTTCTGCTCGTCATGATCGATGGAACAATCTTTTATGGCGATGAAAATATCGTTTCCGGTTCGAACTGCAACAAAGTCGATGTCTGCGGCGTTTCGAAAAATGTCTGCCTCGACAATTCCAATTACAATACGATTAAAGGAAAGGCCAAATATGACCTGTTTTTCTGCGGCGAACCTCCGAAAGAACCGACCTGCGTGCCTCAGAGAACGCGCGATCAGGATACGGTTGTACAAAAAACAACCAAGTACGATGGCAATCTTTCGGACGAATTCTCCGATCCCAAGGACATTGACGGTGACGGCATTCCCAACGAAGAAGACAATTGTCCGGGTGTGTTCAATCCCATTCGTCCGCAGGATGGCACCAAAGAAAGTCGTTCACAGGGCGATGCTGATGGCGATGGCGTCGGCGATGCCTGCGACAAAAATCCGCTCGATGAGACAATTCAATAAGGATGATTCAGACAAAATCAATGTGAAAGCGAGGTTACTGGCTGGGGGACAATCCCGTGACAGAGCTCGTTTTCACACCGTATGAATTGTCATCATCGTTCCCGGTGAGGCGATTTAACAGATTATTTATGGTTGCTTCAGCTATTGGCCTGAACGGCCAATACGCTTTTGCGCGTGGCTATTTCGGCATATTGCCTCAATACGCCACGCTATTTTATTATTTGTACATGTCCCAAAGTGGATATGAACACCGTCCGACGAAACCATGCAACTCAGAGAATTGGCATGCCTTAAAGAATTTCAGAATGCGATTGGGCTTTATGCGCCCCAAATGGGGTACTCGGCTCAGGTCATTCAAATCGGTTTTGAGGCGATGTTTTCTCATTGGAATGACGCTGAATTTCTCAACTTTATCAAAAATGAGATACCAGGATTCGATAAACGTCTTTTTCAGTCGTTCCTTGATATCGATTTGAGTTTCGAAGATCGGCGTTCGCTGATGCCTTGCCCATGTTCAGAACGCATCTTTCTCGTGTCGGCATCGACCGTTCCGAGCGCTGCGTTTCAGGATGTTTTGCTGACATTGCTTCTGCCGGTTCACCTGATTCACATGCCATCGCATGCACAGTCGGATTTCTTTAAATCGATACAGGCGTGGCTTATGTCAAGGGCACCGCGTTTGGTCGAACGCTGGGAATTGATTGAGCCTACTTATGATGAGCAATATCTGTCAGGTATCATGGCTGACTGCGATGCATTGAATATCAGTGCATCACAAAAAACAATCGAACACTTCAGAGCGCTCAGGGATAGATTGCCTGTCGAAAAACGCCCACAAAAATGGATAGAACATGGTCATAAAGTTTCTGCCATCGTGCTTTTTAAAGAGGATTTAGATACTTTGACGGATGCAGACCTCGAGGCCATCGCTTGGGATGCTTCCATCTGGGATCAAACGGGATGTCTGTCTCCTAAAAGTATTGTTATGGAGTGTTCATGTGAAGATGCGCGCTACTTTGCCCAAAAAATCATAATTGCGCTCGACAAGGTTGCAGATAAGTTGCCTGAACTCAAGCCCGAAACATCCGATCTGGCAGTAAAAAACAACGCCCTGATTATGGCCGAACTCGATGGTTGTACGGTCATGCATGCTTCCAAAAATCACGATAGCCTGATCATTCATCCCGATGGTGGTTTTCCTGTACTTCTGCCAAGAACGCTCAATCTTTTTCCTGTGCAGGATGTTCTTAAAGAATGTATGCGTATATCCATGAACGGGCAGGCTTTGGGATCCAAAAAAACATTATCAGAATCGGAGAAAAAAGTATTTTCACAAGCCGGCTATCATGTATTTTGTGACTTGGGGCAAATGCAGAATCCCCCGCTCACATGGTTTCATGATAATATTGGCACACTTAG
>JAGACY010000385.1 GCA_017613855.1 Pseudomonadota bacterium | reverse complement strand
CTGTGACATTTCGCCCTTTCAGGGCGATTTATATCTAGTCAGCTATCTTGTTGTTATCTTCGTAGGAATTGGTATTCGTTTTTGGGGGAAAGAATGCCGCGCGTATTCGCAAAGTGAAAAGCGCGGCTGGCCGGCCGTATGCCGCAGGCATAGGCAGGCCGCGAAAGGCGTATGGCCGCAGACCATAGCCTCGCGATTAAAATTTATTATGGATATAGACATCATCTATGACCTTGCGTATTGTCATGGCATCGGCTTTCATCTTTGAAACGATATCCGGATGATCCGCCGCAATATCATTGCGCTGCGTTGCGTCGCTGAGTTTGTAGAGCTGCGCGGCAGTGCTTTGTATAAAAATGGATGAATAGAGATTGTTTTCGAGTGCAATGCTGCCACCACATGCTGCATATTCGATGTTATTCTCGTTGATAGAGAAGAGTGAATGTCCCAGATAATTATTGTCGTCGCAAATGCCTGCAAGATGCAGGATTGTCGGTGCGATATCGGCATGGGAGCTGACTGTATCGAACGTTCCTAGTTGAATTTCAGGATTGTCCGATATAATGATAAGCGGTACCCAGTTCGCGTTGTGTTTCATCGTGGCATAGCCCTGTAATGTATTCTCCTTCTGCTCGGAATATTCGCCAAATTCAAAGCCATGGTCGCCGGTTATGATGACGACGGTGTTGTGCAGCAATCCTTCTGCGGCCAGGTTGGTGAGGAATTCGCGGATGGCCGCATCGTCGTAGGCGAGCGTTTCGTACATGCGATCGATGAGCGGCGCATCGGGGGCAAGCTTGGATGGCACACCCTCTGGTAAAAAATAAGAAAGGTGATTTGTGATTGTCAGCAAACTGCCGAAATAGGGTTTACCAGCTTTCACATTGGCGCGTACAAAATCGGCGAGTCTTGCAAAGGATATCCGATCGTCGCGGGAGTTGGTGCTGACGGTGTCGCCGTACCAGCGCCGCGCCCAGAGCACTTTGCTGTCGAATTCGGTGTTGCCCGACAAGACCATTTGGGTTGCGTAGCCATGGGCGCGAAGCGATTCGGGAAAACCATGAATCCGGGTGTCTACAAAGTATTCGACGAGCTGGCTGCTGTGCGGTGGCAGACCAGTATGTATAGACATAAACGCAAAAATGGTCGGCTGGCCATTGGTAATGTGATGTCGATAGACCCTGGCATGCAAACCATTATCTTTTAAAAAGTCTGCCGTTCCATTGGCAAGTGATTGAACAAAAGGCGCATGGGCAATCTGCATTTCATGATTGAAAAAAGGTATATCCCAGGCGCGCAAGGTTTCGGCAAAGATGAGAATAATATTGGGCTTTTCTTCGGTTATTGACTTGCACTGGCCTGTATAATGTTTTTTGAGAGGCGTTTGGTAATCATCTACAAAAGACCAATTCGGATCGGTGTTGGCATCAGACCATAAGTCGCGCACTTTGTTGATATCTACCGAGGTCAGTTCTTCTGTTTCTTCGACATAATCCGGTATTTTAAAAATATCTTTAGTTACCTGATATAAGCTTGGCATTGACTGCATCTGATAGGATGCCAGCATAAACTGTTGCTCGCCATGATCATTTTCATGATAAAAGGCGAGTATAAAATTGGCAGTCATGATCATCCAAAAGCATATAAAAAAAACTGAAAGCAGCATACGTCTGCTTGTCGTTTTTTCTTATAATTTGAATGAAACTTTCTTTAACAGTAAGGCAATAGCGCAAAAAACAATCGGGATGAACAATATCCAAACCGACGAATAAGCACCTCGCGCATCCAACCCCAAAATATCACCAAAAATGACCCCACCTCCATGTGCTGGATTGTACAACTGCAAATCAGATAAAGTATAATGCATGCCTGTATAGCGCATATACTCGTGATCGGCATGAAATAGGATGATCATCAGCGTAAATATGATCGTTTGCGCGATATAGACAATATTAAGGGGCTTGCTTTTTTTTATGAAAAATGAGGCGATAAAGCAAGGCAGTGAACTTACAAAGAATGCAATAGACGAATAATAAACGGCACTCCCTAATAGTGTTTGCCCTGTTGTACCGAATCTGTCGAGCCCGAAAGGCAGAACACCCAGATAGTAAAACGCTTCGGTTGCAAGGTCGGCAGTGATGGCCAACAATGTCAGAATAAACACCACTGGCGGAAAGTATGTTTTGGTCGGGTTACCAGGATTGAGTTGATTTGTTGTTGTCATTACCACGAAAGGTTCTGGTGAACACCGAAAAATGCAGTAAGGAAAGTCGAATTGTTTGTTAGTGTGTAATGAAAAGCCCCCAAGATTTGGGGGCTTATAAATTAATTACTATTGCAATTCTGAAAAATAATAACAGCCTTGGGTAATTTTAGCTGTTAGCTTTGGGTAATTTTAGCTGTTAAACCACTTGGTTTATCTACGCCATCATCCGTACTTACAATGTTACCCACTTTTCCATCCGCAGTTCCGCTTACAAAGAATGTAGAGTCTGCTGATTGATTTAAGCTAGCCTGTGCCTGAGCACTAAATGTCGAGGTACCAGGAGTCGCATTGGCACTCATATATTCATAGGCATAATAGAAGGGTTTATTGATTTGGAAATTTAATGATTTATAGGGGTCAGCTGCTAAAACGGCAACTACATCCGTTGAATTGCTAGGACTCTGTTTTTGTCCAATACTAGATGCATTTTTAACAATAGTACCAGCTGCTGCTGGTGCATACACTCCGCCTGTTGGAACACCAGGATAGAGTTGGTTCGTTGGCTTCATGCAGGCAGCATCAAAGCAATGTTCTGCTTCGAAGTACGAAATGGCACCATCAGTGATAGCTTTCAGGTTCGTTTTGGCTTCACTTGTTTTGCTGCTCTTAATGTAGCTCATAAACCCGGGGATAGCGACGGCGGCGAGAATACCGATGATGGCGACGACGATCATGAGTTCGATGAGGGTGAAGCCTTTGCCCGTTTTCTTCATCATAATGTTCTCCTGCCCGATTTGGGCGGTTTTGCGGTCATTTGGGCCGCTTTGTTGTATGTCAGAGACTGATGATGTCTCAACTTTTGGATCTAAGTCATAGACCCGTCGTTGCACGCTCTATGCCAAGTTTATGCCAACTTGGAATCATTTATTTTATCTAGTATTTATGCGGCTTTCCGCTATCAAGTCGTCAAAAAACTGTCAAAAATTTGGTTTTAAGAATTGCGGATTTGGGCTGGTGACAATTTTTGTCAGTCGAAATTGACGTTTTTGGGCACATTAAATTTCGAGAATCACATCACCAAATGAGTCAACACATTCTGATCGAATAGTGCAGTATAAATATCCATAATTTCAGCCCTTCTTAGGGGTGAGACAAAACGAACTTAGTTCGACCCCTTGGGTAGAGCGTCAATTTGCTCAAGGGTGAGGCCTGTGCATTGAGCGATGACTTCGTTCGGGAGCTGTTGTTTTTTCATGGCAAGAGCGACCTCTTCTCGTCCTTTCTTCTCCCCCTCTTCTCGTCCTTTCTTCTCTCCCTCTTCTCGTCCTTTCTTCTCTCCCTCTTCTCGTCCTTTCTTCTCTCCCTCTTCTCGTCCTTTCTTCTCCCCCTCATTCCAAATTTCTAAATTCGTCCTGCGAGTGACTTCATTCTGATCGAATAGTGCAGTATAAATAT
>JAGACY010000384.1 GCA_017613855.1 Pseudomonadota bacterium | reverse complement strand
TGGAGATTATTGACTGCAAAGATCCCAAAATTCCAAGGAATATACAGCGATTTGAACAGCTGCATAGTGTGAGGTTCGTTCGATGTCATGCGTTGACTGGTTTGGGCGCGGAATTGGGACAATTGCCTGCATTACGTGAACTTGGCTTTATTCGATGTGCGGATTTTCACGATCTGACCGGTATCGGTAAATGTAAGAATCTCGTCGTTCTTCATGTCTCGGGGTGTGATTGTTTTGATGATGTTCCTGAAGAACTCGCCAAACTTGAGCATTTGCGAGCTTTGGATTTGTCCTATAGCGAAAGTGTCGGATGGATCAACCTAGCCATGCTTCCCAAATCCCTTCGTCTGCTCGATATGCATGGCTGCTGGCAAGGGGATTTTTCGCCCGAAGATATTCGGGGATTGCGTCTCGTCTCTTTGCAAATTCAGGATATGTCCAAGGGGATAGACTGGGACAAGGAGCCAGTCATTTCTGATCTTGCCACACAGCTGCGACATACCTTGGCACTTCGCAATGGATGTGCACTGGACAGTTAGTTTTCCTTAAAGATGATGACGACTTCATCAGGACGTGCCATGCCGAGTTCATCGCGTACTTTGCGTTCGACGGCACGCGGGTCGGATTTGATGGACTCGATGCGGATGCGAAGCAGATCATTCTTTTTGGCAATGACCTCGTTGCCCGCTTTGACTTCTGCAAGATCGGATGAAATGCGCATATACGTATCCGACGAAGCCTGCTCAAAAATCTGGTAAATCAGAAAGGCAACGAAAATAATAAAGGCAAATCCCAATATGAGTTTGAATAGATTTTCCATATTTCATCCATATACAGGGCTCTGTCCCTGAGCCACATCACGGGATTTTTTCACACTTTGAAGGGATTGGCAAAAATTGGTGTTATGGATTGATCTTTGGGCGCGGTTTGATAGAAAATTCGCAATGCGCAATTCGCAATGCGCAATTTCTATGCTTTTCTAAAAGTACAGGGTGATTCACAGAGAGAATAATGATTTCTTTTACAAACGGATTTGTTCGTATCTAACGATGCTCATGATTTTATTGAAATCGCGAAGGCCGATAGGCCTGAGCAAATGTGTTTTTTTAAACAGGTAATTATTCAGTCCCTTTTCTTAAGGTTTTGTCAGAAAAAATGCATTTCACAACGCTAAATATGCGAAAACGTCAATAATCATTTGGAATGGGGTAGGGGCCCCATTTCGCACTGGTTTGTGAAGACGTAAGTATTCATCTGTTAAAAAATAGTGGGTTCCAAGGGACTTAGTCCCTTGGCGGAGTCCGGGGCAGAGCCCCGGCTGATTAGAAAAACAGTTTTCAAGGAAAAAAATGCTTGCATTAGAAGGCATACGCGTTATCGATTTTAGTAGGATACTGGCAGGCCCTTTTTGTACCATGCTGATGGCAGACCTCGGGGCAGAGGTCATCAAGATTGAGCGTCCCGGCAAAGGGGATGATTCCCGTGCCTACGGACCTTTTGTCAACGAAGAAAGCCTTTATTTTATCAGCGTAAACCGCAATAAAAAGAGTATCGAGCTCAATTTAAAGAATCCCAAAGCACACGAATTCCTGCTTAAACTCATCGACACTGCTGATGTCATCGTCGAGAATTTTAAGCCCGGGGTCATGGATCACCTTGGGCTGTCTTATGAGACACTTTCGGCACGCAACCCCCGTTTGATTTACTGTTCGTGCTCGGGGTATGGTCATTCCGGCCCGTTGGCGATGAAATCCGCATACGACCTCATCATTCAGGGAATTACCGGAATGATGAGCATTACCGGCCCGGATGGCAACCATCCCTATAAGGTCGGCATGAGCATTGCCGATGTCGATACCGGTGTTTTTGCAGCCCTGGGTGTCGTCACCGCTCTGTATCAGCGCGAAAAAACCGGGCATGGCCAGCATGTTGATATTGCGATGTTCGATGTTTTGATGGCGATCCTCGAGAATGCTGCCACGCGGACTTTAAATACCGGCAAACCACCGACTGCCATTGGCAATCGCCATGTCACGATTTGCCCATTTGCTGCAATCAAAGCATCCGATGGCTTTTTTAATATTGCAGCAGGCAACGATACCCTCTTTGTCAAATTGGCTCAGGCGCTCGAAGATCCCGAAATGGCCGAAGATCCTCGGTTTTTGACGAATGATTCGCGACTTCAGAACTGGGATGCACTCGAGGCACGCTTGAATGCCGCTGCCTCCAAAAAGACGATTGCCGAATGGTGTGCCATTCTCGATGAAGTGGGCGTACCAGCCGGGCCAATCAATAATATGGCTCAGGCACTCGAGAATCCTCAGATCGAGGCCCGCAAAGTCGTTACAACCGTGCATCACCCTGTGGCCGGTGACATTCGCACAATTGCCACACCTGTGCGCCTGAGTGACAGCCCCCGTGAAGAATATGCGCCATCGCCGGTTCTTGGTGAAGACACCGTGCGCTACGTTGCCGAAATCCTCGGATGCTCTGAAGATGAGGCTCGGGAAATGGTCAATCATGGGGCATTCGTGTAATTTAATGCGGAATGCGGAATGCGGAATGCGGAATTGAATGGCAATGCCTAAGGTTGATTCTGAAGCTAAGGGTGAATGATGTTTTAATTCGCAATGCGCAATGCGCAATGCGCAATTGAATGACAAAACCTAAGGTAATCTCTGAAGCTAAAGGAACATGATTCTTTAGAAATACCATTGGGAATGTCTCAATAATTGCAAATTGCGAATTGCGAATTGCGCATTCATTCAAAATTGCCCAATTTGCAATGCGGAATGCTTTTCTTTTGAAAAGGTTTCCCAACAAAAATAACATAAAATCAAACAATGAAAAAACTCATTCTGGCCAGTACAAGCAAATATCGAAAAAAACTCATGTCGGATGCGGGATTTGACGCAGAATGTGTCGCTCCGGCGTATGAAGAAATCGCCATTGAGGGCATGCATCCGCTCGAATTGATAGCCCATCACGCTCGCGGAAAAGCTTTGAGTGTAGCGCGGCTTCATCCGGATGATATCGTCATTGGTTCGGATCAGGGCCTGGTCGATGGCGATACACTCGTTGGCAAACCCGGTACCGTCGACAATGCCTGTGCGCAATTGGCAGCCCAAAGGGGAAAAAATGTGATTCTCGCGACGAGCCTTGCCGTGATCCTGGGCGATCGCATTCTGGAATACCAAAACCAGGCAAAATTGCAGTTCAGAGCCGATTTAACCCACGAGACGATCAAGCGCTATGTATTGGCCGATATGCCTTTGGATTGTGCCGGTTCCTTTATGATCGAAGCACGCGGTTCCCGGCTTTTTTCGGCCATAGAATGCGACGATCCGACTGCAATACAGGGACTCCCGATGATGCGGCTCAATGAGATGATCGTTGCGCTTGATGAAGAATGGGATGAGCGATTTTAGATTTTTTTCTGGGGCTCTGCCCCAGACCCCGCCAAGGGGCTAAGCCCCTTGGAACCCATAATACTATGTTGTTGTGAATGCTTTAGCTTTTACTTAACAGTGCGAAATGGGGCCCCTCCCCCATTCCGAATGAAAACATGACGTTTTCTTATGTTTTGCGTTTTTTGAATGCATATTTCAGGTTAATTGTAAAAAATACGATTATGTTATTAACTTTGAGGTGCATTTCCCTCAAAAAAGTGGCGCGGGCGTATCGCAGATAGACCGCGCGCGCCAAGTGTATGGCGGCCGCAGGCCGACATAACGGGCGCTGTTATAATGCATAATTGATAATGCATAATGGATAATGAAATCATCGAAACATAGGTAAATTCTAAAGGTCGTTTTTTTTAACCATTCAGCGTAGAACTTAGTTCATGAGAGCCTTTAGATTAATCTTTAAAGATGAGATATCCATTGTTCATTATCCATTATCCATTGTTCATTAGAAAATATCATTCCCCATCTACTTTAGAGTCACTCCATGAAATCCATCAACCTCTACGGTGTTCGAACGAACAATCTCAAAAATATTTCGTGTCAGTTTCCGATGCGTCAGTTTACGGTGCTGACGGGCGTGAGCGGGTCGGGCAAGTCGAGTCTGGCGTTTGATACGCTTTATGCCGAGGGGCAGCGGCGTTTTTTGGAGTCTATGTCGACGTACGTGCGGATGTTTTTGAATGAAATGCCCAAGCCGCCGATCGACCGCATTGAGAATTGTCTGCCGGCGATTGCACTGCGGCAGCAGAGCAGTTTTGACCATCCGCGTTCGACGGTTCTGACGGTGACTGAGCTGTTGGTGCATGCGGCGCAGTTGTTTGCCAATATGGGCGAACTGACGTGCACGCGATGCGGCGGAGAGGTGGGGCGCGACACGGATATCGAGATAGGACGCAGACTTGCGGAGTTTGGGCATCGGCTCAAGCTCGTGATTTATGCCGAGATTTCGTGTGTAGAGGGCGAAAGTTCGGCACAGCGCTTGTCGGCCTTCGCGGCAGCAGGGTATCAGAGGTTGTGGATTGACCATCAAATCGTCGATCTGGCCGAGGGAGATGTCGAAAAACTCCTGGATATGCGGACGTTTGCGGTGCTCGTCGATCGCGTGACGTTCAGGCCCGAGGTGGGCGTCGACGGTCGTCTGGCCGAGGCGCTCGAAGAAGGGTTCAGGATTGGTGATAGTTGTCTTAAGATCGATGTCATTGAGCCCGATGAAGTTGTGACATTGCGGTTTGACCGGCGGTTTGCCTGCCGAAAGTGCGGCACGGTTTACCCGACGCTGCGGCCCGAGAATTTTGACCCCAATTCGACACTCGGTGCATGCCCGGTGTGTACGGGGTTCGGATCGGTGAGCTGCATTGACTGGAACCGCGTGATCAGCAAGTATTTGAGCATCGAGGAAGATGCCATTATCCCGTTTCGCACGCCGCGCACATACAGTCGAAAAGTTCAGCTCATCGGATTTTGCGAGCGCCAGAGGATTCCGACCCATGTGCCTTTTATTGAATTGACGCCTGCGCAGCAGGAACTCGTCAAATTCGGCAAACCGCCCTATCACGGGGTGATGGGCTATTTTGAGATGCTGCAGTCGAAGAATAACAAGTTTACAAGCCGGATTCAGCTGGCGCGCTTTAGGGGGTACGAGCCGTGTTCATCGTGCGATGGATCGGGAATGTCGTCGCTTGCCCGCAATATCTCGTTATATGGCAAGACTTTTGTCGATGTCATGCGCATGACCGTCACGGAGGCATTGGCTTATTTCGAGAGTTTTGATGAGGCCGCCGTCAAAAAAGCGGGGTCGTTGACGCCCTGGGAAGCTGTTTTGCTGCGGTTGCGTACGATGAACGGTATCGGCCTCGGGTATTTGACGCTCAATCGAAAGAGCAAGACGTTGTCGGGGGGTGAAGCGCAGCGTCTGCATTTGTCATGCGGCCTTGGACGCGGATTGACAGACACGCTCTATGTTCTGGATGAACCGACTGCCGGGCTGCACCCGGTCGACAGCATGAAACTTGTCCATGTGATGAAGGCTTTGCAGGCCATGGGGAATACGCTCGTCGTCGTCGAGCACGATTCGGATGTCATCGAACAGGCCGATCATGTCATCGAACTGGGGCCATGCGGCGGCGAAGGGGGCGGTAAAATTATATTCGAAGGCGATGTGAAAGCATTGCATGACAGCGATACGCCGACGGGGCAGATGTTGCGAGCCGATGTGCGCACGCATCTCGTTTCGGCTGGCCTCAAAACCAATAGAAAATTACGTATAGAAAATGCTTCCATACATAATTTGAAAAATATATCCGTCGATATTCCTCTGGGACAGATTGTTACGGTTGCCGGTGTCAGCGGGTCGGGCAAAACCTCATTAATACATGATGTTTTATATCAAAATTGGCTCATGCGCGCCCCCGACAGGGATGATGAGGAATCCGAAACTGAAGAACAGGATGATCGTTATTCGGATTATGATCAGGATGTCAAAATCATCGGATTTGAGCAGTTCAACAATGTTATTATGATGGAACAGGGGGCATTGGGGCGTTCGATGCGTGCCTGTGTAGCCACGATGACCGATGCCTATACCAGCATTCGTCAGTTGTATTCGCGCCAGCCGCTCGCTGTCGAAAATATGATGAATCCTGGTATGTTATCATTCAACTATGGGTATGGGCGCTGTCCCGACTGCGAAGGTCTGGGCTTTAAAACTATCGAAATGATGTTTATGAATGATTTGACGGTGCCTTGTACGACATGCAACGGCAAGCGCTTTGTGCCTGAAGTACTGGCTGTCAAATATCGCGGGAAAGATATATCCGATGTATTAAATATGAATGTATCGGAGGCGCGCAATTTCTTTTCGGAATATGCAGGCATTGCCACGCCGCTGCAGACTTTGTGCGATGTCGGTCTTGGATATATTCGTCTTGGGCAGCCGACATCTACACTTTCGGGGGGGGAGTTCCAGCGTTTGCGTTTGTCAACCTATCTTGCGGGGAATGGAGCGGAGACTGCAAAAACATTATTTATATTTGATGAACCTACTGTGGGTCTGCACATGCAGGATGTCGCCAATCTCATGACGGCTCTGCAGCGCCTCGTGGCTCGGCAGGCCAGTGTGATCGTCATCGAACATCATTTGGATTTGATTGCACAATCTCATCATATTATTGAACTCGGCCCCGTGGGCGGCCCCGGCGGCGGTCATATTATATTTGAGGGAACGCCGCTCCAATTGAGCAAAGCGGATACACCGACGGGGAAGGCTTTGAGAATGAATAATTGATAATTGATAATTGATAATTGATAATGGATAATTGATAATGGATAATTGATAATTGATAATTGATAATTGATAATGGATAATTGATAATTGATAATGGATAATTGATAATGGATAATGGATAATGGATAATTGATAATGGATAATTGATAATTGATAATTGATAATTGAT
>JAGACY010000383.1 GCA_017613855.1 Pseudomonadota bacterium | reverse complement strand
GGCTTAGTTATGGTGATTGGTTAGCAGCTCCACGAGAGAAAAAATTTTTTGAAGGAGGACGCCTTCTTTTTAGGGAAATTCCTGGAACATCAAAGCGAATACAAGCCAGCTATATTGATTCTGAAGCTTATTATGGGCATAGTATTTCACCTTTCATTGCTCACGATTCATCAAAAGACAACTTACTTTTTATTTTATCTATTGCAAATTCAACAATCACGAGTTGGTATGGTAGGTTAGTTTTTCCAAATTTTAGCAAAGACATCTTTCCTAAAATCAATCCCGCAGATATTTCTTCAATTCCAATCGTCTCTTGCATGGAAACTGAACGAAATGAGCTTTCCTCTCTCGCCGACGCCCAGCTCGCTGCAAACGAACAGCTTCAGAAATACACTCAGAAATTCCTAAACCGCGTACAATCGACGCTTGGCGTGGCGAAAGTGACGGAGAAACTGAGCGAGTTTTATAAATACGATTTCAGCGTATTCCAAAGCGAGTTAAAGAAGCAGAAAATCAAGCTATCTCTGCGCGAGCAGGACGATTGGGAAGAGTATTTCAACGGCTATCGTCAGGACTGTACACGACTGTTACTCGAAATCGAAGAGAACGATCGCCAGATAGACAAGCTGGTTTACGATCTTTATGGACTGACAGACGAAGAGATTGCGATTGTCGAAGGCAAGTCTCAAAACTCTCCAGACGAGGAGATTTAGAAGGTATTGACAAGGGGGCTTGCCCCCTTGTCGCCAATACGCGCTTTTTCCGCATCACTATTGACAAGGGGGCTTGCCCCCTTGTCACCAATACGCGCTTTTTCCGCATCACTATTGACAAGGGGGCTTGCCCCCTTGTCGCCAACGGTCTTTTGCCCGCCTTGTTAGGAAAAAACAAACCCATGATCGAAACCTACATACTTGAACAGCTTGCGGCCCTGCTGGAGCATAAGACGCTCTCTAAAGTCGCAGAAGTACTGCATATCTCTCAACCTGCGATTAGTCGAAGTATGCAGAAGCTGGAAGATGAACTCGGTGTAAAGCTTTTTGATCGCACAAAGAACCGCATCGTCCTGAATGAACTCGGTGAAATCGCCGCTCGACATGCGCAAATCATACTCGCCGCGCATCATGATATGATTCGTGCGGTTCAGGATGCAGATCGCCGTAGCCATACCTTTTCTTATGGATCCATTGCGCCCGCCCCCATGTGGGAACTCACACCAATTATTTCTCAATTATATATCGGCATGACGATTGCCGCAGATTTGCAGGATACAGAGGATGTTTTAAGACGTGGGCTGGATAATGATATCTATCAGCTCATTGTACTTTTGCATGCGCTGGATGATAAAGATAATCAAGGAAATCTACTCTATTTTTCCAAACCTTTTATACATGAAAAACTATCGATATTATTGCCGAAATCACACCGTCTTGCACGTAGAAAATCATTGTATTTAAAGGATTTGGCAGGTGAAAAACTACTGATACACAACAAAATCGGATTCTGGTATGATGTTTGTCGACGTAAAATTCCGAATGCCATTTATCTGGAACAAAGTGATCTCTCCGCTCTGAGTGAAATTGTCAATGCCACAGAATTGCCCTCATTTGTGACAAATTTGTCCGAGCGAATCAACATCACACCTGCCGGTAAAATTGCAGTACCACTTGTAGATGACGAGGTAAATGTACAATTCTGGTGTATATGCAAGGCAGATAAAAAACGAGAATATACGGCATTATTCAATGCGATTGCGCGCGTAGAGGGATGAATCATAAATAGCGCCCGCGTATCGCGCAGCGATAGCCGGGCGAAAAGGCGCGTATTGGCTGTGGTAGCCCCCTTGTCACAGCCAATAGCGCCGAAAGCCGAGCGTATCGGCATGTAGAGGCGTGTCGTGACACGCCTCTTTGCCGATAGCACGGCAATTAACTATTAAAATCTGTTTTTAATATGCCATAGATATAATAATCACACCATGAATTAATCATTTTACCTTGTCTGATATGACCTTCGCGAATATATCCACATTTTTCGAGCATTTTCTGTGAGGCGACATTTCTAACATCGACTTCCGTCCACAGGCGTTGTAGTTCTGTATTTTCAAAACAGAATCGTGTCATTGCATGCACGGCTTCCGTGCCATATCCCTTTCTCTGGCAGGCAGGAGAAATGCGTATCGCAATGGATGCCATCCGATCGTTTTCAATGAGATATACCCAAATATCGCCTATGACCTGATTATTATCTTTTGGCGCAATTCCCAAATGAAAGCTTTTGGATGGCCGTTTATCATTTTCAAACATGAGTTTGGGGTCTTTATCTGTTTTGCCAGGGCGTTTGCCCCAATATGTATATATATTTTTGTCAGGCATCCATTGTTGAAGTGCGGGAATATCTGCGGGCGTCATCGGTCGGATGTATAATCTCTCCGATTCGATAACTGGCTTGTGATGAATATAATCAGCGAGTGACATCGACGGCCTCCTAAAAGTTAAATTCTGAATTCCAATCGAAGGATGCGCTTTCTTCGTAGGATTTTGGCCAATGCGCGCACCAATTCGGCACCGTGGCATGCTCTATTCTGTCCAGACTTGGCATATACGGCTTGAGGTCGAGAACAGGTGTACCATCGAAGGCGTCGATATAATAGAGCCAAACGATGCCAGCCTCCTTGTCGACATGTGCGATTTCGACATTTGACACTGCGATGGGATTTGGCCTCTCCGGTGAATGCGTTGCAAACACACCAAGTCTGTCCGGACCTTTTGTGTACGGCTTTTCTATGGTTACGATAGCGCGTTGTGCCTCGTTATCGCATTGATTCGCCCACCACAGAATCTGTACATGGCTGAATTGCTCAAGGCCGGCCAGAGCTGCGGCGAATTTCTTGTCCAACACGACACCGACCGTGCCTTCCTGATTCATGATTTTTCCGATGGAAAATACTTTAAAACTGTTCATTGAGAACCTCCAGAATGAAAGTAGTTGTATTTTTCACCGAGCGCTCGATTACCGGTCATTCGTGTCAGCTGTCAAATGCCCGATACGCGC
>JAGACY010000382.1 GCA_017613855.1 Pseudomonadota bacterium | reverse complement strand
GGTATTCAATTCGATCCCAAGGCGTATCCCTATATGCTTTGTCCTGTGCTTTCCGGAAGCAAATACACAAAGATGAAAACCAAATAACCATAGCGAGCATTTTATCCTTAATGATTCGGCCCAATGCTTGACCTTTTTATGAATGTGCATTCAGACACGCTAAACATAAGAAAACGTAATGTTTTAGTTCGGAATGGGGAAGGGGCCCCATTTCGCACTGGTTTGCGAAAGCGACAGAAAAAAATTAAATATTGCAGATTCCAAAGGGACCGAAATGAGCACCGTCCGGTGAACGGTGCGAATTGAGGGCACAGTGAGCAAATCAAATGCGCAAGTTGAAGCGCCAATCGGCGCGGGAAACGAAGCGGATTTGATATTGCGAAGTGAAAGACCTTTGGCGGGGTCCGGGGCAGAGCCCCGGCTGAATAGTTACTTAATCCGCCCAATCGTAGAAATAATCCTTCAATAGTTTGCATTTTAGGGGTAGTGTGAAGATGCCTTTTCTTATGCAAACGTGAGAGGGCATTTGGCACTGTCTGTCCTAAAACTAAGGAATTATATGGCCGAAAAGAAAAAAATGTCGAACCTGGCGGTTCGTGTCCTATCCTCTGTGATTTTGCTGCCCATTTTTTTGGCGATCATCATTTGGGGCAATGCTTGGGTATGGGCAGGATTTATCCTGATTTTGGCATGCCTGGGCGGCTGGGAGTTCATGAAAATTACGAATGGCCAGGAATCAGCCGCAGTTCGTGGTGTAAGCGTTTTTTTATCGCTCATTCCCGCTGCAGCCGCTTATCTGTTTGCTGGCGAGACCGCACCGTTGCTTTGTGAAAACAGCTGGCTTATTGTGGGTGCATCGTGCATGCTGATGGTATGGGCCACCTTTTTGTTCAACTGTTTTCGACCCCGAGTCATCGAACGCGCAACCCAGGTCATTACCGGCACCTTTGGGTGTGCCGCGTATATCGGAACCACGCTATTTTTCTGGGCACTCTACAAACGCGTTTTGGGTGATGATTCTGCCGCATGGATTATTACGCTTATCGCGATGACCTGGATGTCCGATACCTGTGCCTATTTTACCGGGCGCGCATTGGGCAAACACAAAATGGCTCCGATATTGAGTCCCAAAAAGTCTATAGAAGGTGCCATTGGTGGTTTTGCTGGTGCACTTATTGCGGCATTTGTCGCACGTTTTATTGCATTCGATTATCTCCCGATATGGCAGGTCTTTGTACTCGCCATTCCCGCTAATATCCTGGCGCAGATGGGCGATCTCTCCGAATCTCTCATCAAACGCAGTTACGGCATTAAGGATTCGGGAAATCTCATTCCCGGGCATGGTGGTCTGCTCGACCGCTTTGATGCCGTTATCTTTTCGGCACCCTGGGTATTTTTGTTTGCCGTTTTCACAAGGTAGCTTTGGCGTATCGCAGATAGCCAAAGCAGCCCGGCGTATCGCAGATAGCCGGGCAGACCTGGCGTATCGAAGATAGCAGGGCCACAGTTAGCAATTAGTAGTTAGAGTATTCTCAAGGTTATTACTAAAGAATGATTGTTTTTTAGCTTCAGAGTCGCCCTTTAGTTTTGCACTCCAATTCCGCATTCCGCATTCCGCATTACGAATTAATTCAGACAATTTCTTTAGCCTTGCAAAATAATTCCGCATTCCGCATTCCGCATTCCGCATTAAAAATACATGGCAGTCATATACATCATCATCCTCATCGGCGTGCTCGTGTTTGTTCATGAGTTTGGCCATTATCTTGCCGCGCGCATTTTCAAGGTCAAAGTGCTCAGCTTTTCGATTGGGTTTGGGCCGCGGCTAACCGGGTTTAAACGCGGTGACACGAGTTGGGACATTCGTCTGCTGCCGCTGGGCGGTTACGTCCAGATGTATGGCTCTGACTTTGAAGAAATTAATGACAAGGAAGATCCGGATTTTGCAAGGGCTTACAACAATAAGCCGATTTGGCAGAAGGCCATCATCAATCTGGCAGGGCCGCTGTTCAATCTGCTGCTGCCGATTCCGATTTTGTTTGCGGTTTATATGGGGACGGTGACAACAGATTTGCCGCCCAATATCGGTCAGGTGCTCGACAATTCGCCCGCCATTGGTCTGCTTGAGCCCGGTGATGTCGTCACGCACATCAATGGTGAAGAAGTTAAATATTGGACGACACTGCACGATGTGATTGCCGATAATCCGGATACTGAGCTGAAATTCACAATTCTTCGGGATGGCAAGTCGCTCAATGTCGATATTACGCCGCAGTCGACGACGCTGCGGGATGCCATGGACATTACGACCGAAACTGTCGGCCGCATCGGGGTAACACCCGATTTGGCTCCGCCCATCATTGGGCTGACATCGCGCCAAAGTATTGCTGCTGCCAATGGGTTGCAGACCTTCGATGAAATTACTTCACTCAATGGCAAGCCGATTCGTTCGTATGTCGAACTCGAGCAGACGCTGAACCACAATACCGCAGAAACCCTTGATCTCGTCGTGCTCCGCCCGTCAGAGCTCGCGATCGATTACGGTTCCATCAGCGTGCTGTCGCCCGTTCATATTACCATTCCCAATAAGGTGACGAGTTCCAAAGAGCTTGGCATTACCTCGGCCAATATGTTCCTTTCGGCAGTTGATGCAGATTCGCCGGCAGCCAAAGCCGGACTGCAAAAGGGCGACCGGATTCTCGAAGTCGATGGCAAATCCGTCAATATTTTCCGGTCTTTCACAGACAAGCTCGTCCAGAAATGGGAAGAACCGCATGAAATAACGGTTCAGCGCGGCGATGAGGTGTTTAAAACGACGATTCAGCTCGAAAGACTCACCATCGTCGGCGAATTTCAGGAAGAAATGCCGATCATTTATGCCGGTATGTACCATAAAACGCCGATTGTTTCGCCAGAGATGGTCGACATGACGATGGGGGATCGATTTACACATGCCGTGTCTTCGTCCATCACTATGACGGTCAAAGCCTCGTCGCTGCTCGTTGTTTATGTGGTGCGCATGTTTCAGGGGCGTGTTTCGACCAAGTCCCTCGGCGGTCCCATCATGATTGGGCACATGGCTTCCAAAGCCGGCGAAGAAGGGCTCGATATGTTTTTGCGAATGCTGGCGGTGATTTCGATCAACCTGGGCATTCTCAATCTCATTCCTTTTATTCCACTGCTCGATGGCGGCAAACTCACGATTTTGCTGGTTGAAGCCATCAAACGCGGGCCGCTTTCGATGCGCACGCGCCAAATCATTGCCTACATTGGCCTTGCCATGGTGGCTTTGCTCATCATGCTCGCTT
>JAGACY010000046.1 GCA_017613855.1 Pseudomonadota bacterium | reverse complement strand
CTCGATCATGTTGGTGCTTACAATTTCAAAGTCGATATCGCTGGTGTAACCGCTGGTTACTTCAAGGGTGTCGATGGTATCAATGCCGAACTCGAAGTCATCGAATTCCAGGATGGCGACGATTTGACACTCCGTAAACGTCCAGGCCGTGCAAAATTCGGTGATGTCACCCTTAAGAAAGGTTACATCGTAACCCCGGATCTCCAGGAGTGGTGGAGACAGGCTCGTGAAGGTCAGTATGTCCGTCGTGACATCTCCATTATCCTCAACGACAATGCCGGCAATCCTGTCCGCACATGGTTCCTCTTCGGCTGCTGGCCGAAATCCTGGAAAGTTGGTGCCTTCGATGGTAAAGGCAATGATGTCGTGACCGAAGAGATCACTTTCGTCGTCGAAAATATGCAGATTGGCTAATCTGCCATTTCGATCTTTTAAAGGCAGGGATTTTTCCCTGCCTTTTTTTTGGGCTATGTACGGCATTTGTGTTGATGATACAGCGTTTGACAGTTATCAGGGTTGTCCGGGCGCACCTGCAGTGCAGCCGGTTATTGAATCAGATGCAACACCCCTTTGGGGCGTGAAGAATCGTTGTGATGATTTGAATTGATATGTTCGTCGGTATGTTACTCATTCATCTACCGTACAGCGCTTTTTTTTCCCCTTTATCGTTCTTTCAAATCGTCCAGTCTGATATAATATTTTTCGCTGCATCCTGGTTTGTGCAGGTTTTCACTGTTTTTTTAGGCTCTGTAAGGCATTTGTGTTGATGATACGGCGTTTGGCCGTTATTGGGGCTGTCCGGGCGCACCGTTGGTGCACTCGGTTAATAAAGCAGTTGTTACGCCCCTTTGGGGCGTGAAGAATTTGTTGTGATGCTTTGATATCCCATACGCATAGTAATTATCAACACAGTAGCCATACAAAGCCCTTTTTATGAGGAGGCCTTATGCCTGAAGCTCTCGTTGATTCCAAGTATTTCGCTAATGTTTCTATCCCTGGTAATGGTAAGCTTTATGCCCGTTTTGAAACATCAATGGGCGATATGGTCGCTGAGCTTTACGAAGATCTCGTGCCCAATACCGTCAAGAATTTTGTAGGTCTTGCCACTGGACAGTTGGATTTTGTCGATGTGATGACCGGTGAAACCGTTAGAAGACCTTTTTATGATGGCATCATTTTCCATCGCGTCATTCCTGAGTTTATGATTCAGTGCGGATGTCCCAGAGGTACGGGAACCGGAGGCCCCGGCTACCGATTCCGTGATGAGTTCAACGATAAACTCCGTCACAATGTACCGGGTATTTTATCTATGGCAAATGCCGGTCCCAATACCAATGGCTCACAGTTCTTTATCACTGAGGTGCCTACGCCCCATCTCGATCGACATCATGCTGTTTTCGGAAAAGTGATCGAGGGCGTCGATCTCGTTCGAAAAATTGCCAGAGTTAGACGCGATCACCGCGATAAACCACTTGAACCCGTCGTTCTCAATCATGTTACCATTTATCGTGCGTAATCTTTTATTATTGAGCGCCTTATGGGCGCTCAATTTATTTGCTGTGTACGGCTTGTGGTGATGATACAATTGCATTGATCAGGTCAGTCCGTGTGCACCTGCGGTGTACCTGGTAATTTCCTGCTTCGCAGACATTCCAATTATGGCTAAAAATAACGGCATCCATATCGAACTCATTCCCAATATGTATGAAATCGGCGTCTTTCGGCCAGCGATGGCAACACGGCGTCGTTTGCGCATCATTACGATTTGCGCAGTTGCGATTCTTTGCCTGATCTTTTGGGGCGTAGGAAACTTCATTCATCACAGTGTTTCCTTCTTCATCAATCTGGCTCTGATTATTGGGATGTATATTGGTGTATTGCTGGTCGCTTATTTGCTGGCAGTTACGATCGGTGATGTCGTATTTTCGGGCCCGTGGCTCGAAAAAATGTATAAAGGGCCTTCATTCATCCCCGAAGATGTTCAACAACAAGCTGCGCTGTTAAAGAATAAAAATATTTACTTTATTTTGATGTGGGTATTGTCAATCGTTGTGCTCGGGGTTGGATGTGACTTCTGCACGGGGCGCAATGTCCAATGGTATCAGAATATTGGTTCTGGACTTGTCTTGTTAAAAAGTGATGATCCGGATGAACAGTTTAATGCACTCGAAAAGCTTTCCAACCCATTTCACACTGAAAAGTGGAAAGATGCTGAAATCCAGGCGCAGGTGATTTCACTGTTGGGGGCTGAGAATGAAACCGTTCGCGCCCAGGCGGCATATCTTGTTGGATATGCCAGGATGCCCGATGCGGAACAATCGCTGGTATCGTTGCTTACCAATACAAATGCCCAAACACACACGCGCAGCGAAGCTGCTATCGCCCTTGGGCGACTGGACTGGAGACCTGCAAGAGCTCAGATGATGTCTGAGATGCGTCGCAGCTTTGCTCAGAATCATGCCGATACTGAATTTGTTCCATCCCTTTTGTATGCATTTTATGAGATGAAAGATAAGACTGCAGTGAGTGAAGCGGTCCAGATCCTTAATACTTGCTTTGAACAGCAGGACTGCAGTCTCCAGATTTATCAGTATGCTTTCTTCTATTTGAAATCTTTGAAAATTTCGGAAGCATCGGCGGTGAGCTTTAAGTACCTTGCGTCTCAGGTCCCATTGGAACAGCGTTGTTATGCAGCTGATATCCTTAGATTTGCTTCGTCGCAGAGTGATGTTCCGGAAATGAAGCGCGTATTTGAGAAAACGCCGCAGACTTCACAATGTGATGTTGTTTTTAGAAAATATCATTCTGAGGCCGCAATCATATTGTTCGAGCAGGATCCGATGCGTTCGCTGTTGCTGCGGGCCGTTGGAAATTATTATGATCCCAATGATTACGACTGGATTTGGATGATCGGATCAAATCAGAATGAAAACGACTTAACTCGCAAAGTGGCCGAGATGTATACGCGAGCTATGCGAGAGAAAGGGCTTGTTAAATAGCGATGAATTGCGCCTGCCCGGACGACAAAAGGTCGGAGGCCGTATGGCGCGCAGCGGCATAGGCCGGAGCCGCAAGCGTATCCCGGCCATAGGCCGGGATAGCGGCGGGCATATAAACTAGAAAAAT
>JAGACY010000381.1 GCA_017613855.1 Pseudomonadota bacterium | reverse complement strand
GCCGATTCGAAAGGTTATTTTGACCAGAACAACGCACGCCGCGATCACATTGCACGCGGTACGCTTCAGGTATGGTCGCCCGATTGGCAGGGCCTACGAATTGGCCTGCAATTCAAGGCCTCAAGACGATGGAGCTCAGCCGATGATTATAATTATACCGATTATCGCGGTGCCCTGGCCATTCGCTGGACAGGCGACCTCGATTTCTATGAACCCAGTACCATTCCGGATGATTACTATACCCTGCCGTGGAACCTCGAACACGCTGAATCAACCGAACGCATTCGGGACATCATTCAACAGGATGAAGATCTGCAAAGGAATTCTTCGTGCCTGCAGAATTAATGCGTAATTCGGAATGCGTAATTCATAATTATTCAGGCATTCCCTAGTTTATCTCTAAAAGACTGGAGTTTTTAGCTTCAGAGAGAGATTTGGGTTCTGCAAATTTAATTCCGCATTCCGCATTCCGCATTCCGCATTAAGAACGTCATTCCCTCTAAACTTCAGACTTTCCCTTTAGTTTTGTCATTCAATTACGCATTACGCATTACGAATTACTATGAAGACCTACCTCATCATCCTCCGCGATGCACTCTTGATTGCAGCCACTCTCGCTTGGATTGCCTTCTTTATAAACACCGTGCGTCCGGACGGACTACCTTTTATTGCCGATAAACCCTACGACATCTTCGTCCCATGCCCAGAAACGCTTGGCGAAGTCGAAATGATGGCCCCAACGGATCCACAGATTTTCGATGCACAGACGTTTGTCGTCGATGCCCGAACACAAGAGGAATACGATGCCTGGCATCTCGAAGGTGTCATCTGCATCACCTATGATTATCTCGACCCCATTCCCCCCGAGGAACTTAAAAATATCATTATGAACATTGCTCAGAGCGGCAAAGCACGCCTCGTCGTGTACGGCGATGGCGATGGCGGCCAGGGAACAACGGGTTATGAACTTGGACGCGAAATTGCCGGCAATGGCATCAAAAATGTCTATGTCGTCGAAGGCGGTGCCAATGCACTCAAAGGGGGTAAATAATGGCTGAATCAACCTCTAAATTAGATCGTTTTATGCAGCATCCGGCCCACAGCATTATTGCACTGCTCGTGCGTTTTTACCTGGCCTGGGTCTTTATCTCAGCCTGTCTGCACAAACTCGCCGATCCCACTAGTTTTGCCATCGATATTGCGACTTATCAGATGCTGCCTCTGGTATTTATCAATCCTCTGGCGATCATACTGCCCTACGTTGAACTCGGTACCGGCATCATGCTGATTACAGGTACCAAAGCTCGCGCAGCTGCACTCATGGTTTGCGGCATGATGATCATGTTCATGATTGCCCTGTCGTATGCACTTATGCATGATCTCAGTATTTCGTGCGGTTGTTTTGCATCCAATGCAGCCGCTGCCTCTGACCCGATTTCGTGGCTTACCATGCTGCGCGACTCGGCATGGTTGATTCTTGGCATTTATGTCGTTATCTTTGACAAGAGGCCGCTGGGCGTCGACCGGTGGCTTGAGAAAAGAAAACAGAATTAATTCGCAATGCGCAATGCGCAATGCACAATTATTTGAGCATTCTCAATATAATTCTTAAAGAATAAAGGCTGTTTAGCCTTAGAGTGATATTTGGGTTTTGCAATTTCAATTGCGCATTACGCTTTACGAATTACGCATTCAGAAAGCCATTCTCTCTTAACTTCAGACGTTCCCTTTAGTTCTCCAATTCAATTACGAATTACGAATTACGCATTAAAATAGGCATTCCTCATGAAGCTCACTACCTTATTATTCACGGTAATCACTCTACTCTGGTGTGCGCAAGCCAGCGCCCAAACACCGGGATGTGATGCACTTTCGGGTGATGCCAAAGCCGTTGCCCAAAGCGTACTCACGACGGCCTATCCCTATGCCTGCTGCGACGAAACCATTGCAGCATGCTTAAAATCTGCACCTTCGTGCAAGCTTCCCAAACTACTCGCCAATGAGACCTGCCGTTTGGCCGCCGCTGGAAAATCCGCCCAGGACATCAAACATATCCTCGATCAGCGCGCCATGAGCATGGGAAGTCTGACTCCGCCCGTCAAAATCGAAAAACGCACGGAACACCTCTGGGGCACCCCAAATGCCAAAGTCGTATTATCGATATATTTATGTGGCCGTTGTCCCTACTGTTCGCGCCATGTTCCAGCACTCATCGAAGCGCTCGAAAAATCGCCACTCAAGGAAAAAGTCGCAATCAATCTGCGCCTGTTCCCAATTAAATCGCACGATAACTCCACTCCTGCGGCCCTCGGCATCGAAGCTGCTGCACAAATGGGACAAGCTTGGCCTTTTATATTAAAAGTATATAAAAATTTTGATCAATACAGCAACGATAACCTAGTCATCTGGGCCAAAGAACTTGGTCTGGATGAAGCCAAATTCAGCACTTTGTCGCAGGATGCCGCCACCCGTAATCTCGTCGTATCTTCCAAAAAAGAAGGCCTCACCAATCATGTCGAATCGACGCCCACTTTTTTCCTGAATGGCCATAAGATACAAGGTACGTTTGACGTCGAATCGATTCTGAGCATGCTCGAAGAAGCTGTGAATTAATTTTTTTATTTTTGGCGCGTGCTATGGCCGTGAACGGCCATACGCACTGCCAGCTCGCTTTGCTGCGTCCATTCTGGCCGCACCTACAGCTCGCTTTTTATTTTGCGAAAATAATAGAAAACAGCTAAATTGGCGTGGGAGTTTATTTTTTTTGCAGGAGTGAGCCATGCCAGAGAATACAAAAACACTAAAATCCTCGCCAGCGCCCGCCGAACCTACCAAACAACCGGAAACCAAATCCGCAGAAACCGAAGCGCCGAAAACCAACGAAGAGCTTTTTTCGGAAGCACTGACGGCCAATTCTGCCGCAGATGCACTGGCTGTTTTGCAATCATGTTCACCAGATGAGCTTAAATCTTTTGGCGCAAATGACAGCATGATGGAAAACGTGCTGAATCTGAACGCAGGAGATGGACGCAGTGCTTGCATGGACATGCTTTATATGTATGTTACCACGACAGACATACTCGAGCGCTTTACAGAAACGCGCTTTGGCGTCAATTTAGGCTCGGGAAGCAAACAGGGTAACAAATTAGCAAATCAAGTTCACGAAACAACAACAGATAAGAATCATCCTGAAATCACCTACGAAAGGCATGAACGTTCTTGGGACAACGTCGGTATTCAACGGCTCTACACGTGCTACCTGGCTCTGCCTCAATCACATATCGATGTCGTTGATTCAGTTCTGACGACCTCAACGACAAAGCGTACGAATGGCACCAATCCCCAGGAAAATTCCCGATGGGGCGGGGTAGCCTATTATGGTTACAGCAGTTACGTTGCGGACTATGACTCATCAACCCCAAACCGTATTAATGCAACTTCTTATTGCACAAATGACCAGGATGCCAGTTTTTACAATCCTATGATGGATACGACGATGGTCCACGAACTGGGCCACCTCGTCGATGGCAGCAACCATCAGTATGCCTGGAGTGACGAATTCCTTGGGTTTAATGGTTGGCACAAAATCGCAGGTTCCCGCAAAAGTAAAAAGAAATTTGTCAACCAAATCATTGAGGACTGTACAGTTGATCCTTTCAAGCCTCTCCAATCAGACGATGATAACAACCAGCCTTTGACTGATGAAGAGCTCAAACTCGCCAAGCTTGGAGCGGAGCAGCTTATTGCAGAACATGAGAGTTCATGTACGAGTGATACAGTAGAAAAAGCCTTGTTAACAGCTTCCAAAGGGATCGGTTACCAGTTTACCCAGACAGTCAAAAAAGGCGCTGAAGCCATTGGTAATTTCTTCACAAATGCCTGGAATTGGGTCACAGGAAAAGAAACTGAGAAAAAAGAAAAAGCCGATCCGATTCGTTCACTTGGTGATCTCGCGGATTACCTCGTCGAAACGCCGGTTTACCAACACATTCTTAAAACAGCCATGTGTTTTGATGGACGCATTCCCTGCTATCAAATTGATAATAATAGCACCACATCCTATATGGATAATGTGACCTTCGAAGGATACGATGGCAGAGAAATCTGGCAAGTGAGTTTAAAGAATTGGAATGGCAACAAAATCAGCTGTTATCAGTTCCGATGCCCCGAAGAAGATTTTGCCGAGACTTATGCATGCTATCACGTCTCCAAGATGCAGCGACAGCTGCACGAAGGAGAAGCGGATGCCGGAACAAAATACAAAGGCATCCTTCCAGAGGTTCAGGACTGGTTCGAGCGCATGGGCCTGCACCAGGATCCTCCTGTTGAAAAGGCCAAAGCCTCTGACGAGCCCCTTGGGCAATAACCAAGAGAAATGCTCATGAATTTAAAAAAAATCGTGATAGGACTGGCATCTCTCGTGGGTGCCTGTTCATCGCAGCCGACAGCATCGCCGGTGCAGGCACAGGAAACACAATCACAAGTCGTCTGGCAAAACGTAACAGCGCATGAATTTATCTTTGCAGACAAACCGGATGGGAAAAAGGTATTAAGCGCTGTCCAAAAAACGCTTGCTCCTTCGCAAAATGCCTACTTGCGTTTCAAATTCGGCAACCTGGCTTTTGTACAAATCGAAACGCCTCCCGATGCCCAAACGCTCGATGCCAATGGTTCATCTTACTGGCTCGCGGTTTCCGTCGATGATCCGAATCCAATGGTTAAGCTTCCCAACGCGGATCTTTTTAAACAATTCTCTGCTGCTGTTCGCCCCAACGCCGATGCAATGAAATTAGATCGGCGCGTCAATACTATGCTCCTGCTTGCATTGGGAAATAATCACTATATTACCAAAGCCGAAGACAAAAAACTCGCTCCCCAATGGACCGAAAGCACGGCAGGCCTCAATCTCGAATTCCATCGCCGCAGCAGTTCCGGCACAATGGCCCCGGTTCTCGAAAAGTGTACCATGACAGTAGATGATAAACAGAGTTTTCAACTACAATGTACACCCGTGACATCCCCTGCCGAATAATATCTTTTTTTTTGAGGCACAACATTCCAGAGTGTGCCTCTTTTTGATTTTGTTTTGACCCAAGGATAACCATGCCTGACGAAACAAACGAGTTTCCTTTGCCGGTAACTGCATTCGAATCACCACACGAAGTTTTGCATTACTATGGCGCACTTTTTGTCGCCCTTTGTTTACGATATATCCATCGACATGTCGAATCGATTGTCAATGATGCCGGAGGCTATTCCCCCAAATCGGTTGCGCTTGCTGAGCTCATCCATACCCTGAGCGGTGAATCGTCCAAACAAGGTCTGGACTGGCTAAAAAATAGAAATCTCCCGCCACTGGAACGATGCGAGCAAATGGTCCAGCTTTTTTGTGAACATATTCGGCTCAGAACGGAAAAAACTTATGAAACCAAGTCCAACGCTCAAAGTATTCTTTATATCGATGCCATAAAAGATCGATTTATATTAAATGAATTAGAAACTTATATTCTTATATCTGCTGCACTTATTCAATTTGATGAGCGTTATACACATGCATGGCAGTATGTGACAGGGGCTTCTGCCAATGAGATGCCTTCTGCCGGTTTCTTCCTGAAGCTGCTCGATTTCTCTGCACATAATCTCGAAGATATTTATCAGTGTCTGCAGCCTCAAAGTCCTCTGCTGCGTTATGGTTTGGTAACTCTAAAACCATTACCCGGCTGGGATGCCCAAACCCCTGACATCTATGCACGACTGACGGTTCCAAAGAGTATTTTGGCATACTTTTTGGGCGATACAAGTGCCTATGTTCCCAGTGCCTGCAAATTAATATATAAAAACAAATGTGAATATACGCCGCATTCTGCAGTCGAAAAAGCTATCTATCAGCACCTAAAAGCCGATAACTGCCGAATGTGCATACTCGGTTACAGCGGTATGGGACGCGAGAAAGCAGTCATTCAAATTGCTCAGTCCCTCGGGTATGACACGCTTTGCCTCAGTTTAAAAGCACTTCACAAAGAAATACTGCAAAACCAAAAGAGTATTCAGGAATTGTTTGCCGACATCATTCGTGAGGCTTTAATTCGAAATGCCGTTTTATGGGTCGATGCTCAGGATTTGCCATCTGATACCCGGGAATGGCTGGAACTTCATGCAGATCGTATCCGCCATTACTTTGAATCCGAAGATTTACTAAAGATTGCAGTTCGACTTCAAAGACAGACAACATTATCACGCCAGCTCTTTGGCGAATTGAGTGAAATAATATATCCGCAGCCCGGGCGTGATGAACAGCCGGCGTTATGGTTCGAGTGTCTCAAGTCAATATTACCTAAAAAACAAGCAAAACAAACAGCCGAAATCATGGCACAGGGCTATTGCCTGAGTGCCCGGGAAATACAAGACACGATTGAAAATACACTTACACGCTTTAGCCTGGCCAATTCTTCGACTGTACTTACCCCCGAAAATCTTACAGATACCCTCAACAAAACCCGGGGGCAGAGGCTCGAAGGTCTTGCAACCTTACGAAGTACCTCTCTTTTCCTCAAAGATATTGTATTATCGAACGAAACACGAAAGATCCTCGATGAAATCCTGAATTACGCACGATATAGTGATATGGTCATGCAGCAATGGGGATTTGCCAAATATAATGTTTCTGGTGCAGGGCTCAGTGTACTGCTCTCGGGAGTTCCGGGCACCGGCAAAACGCTGACTGCACTCGTACTGGCGCATGAACTTGGACGTGCACTTTATGTCGTCGATTTATCGCGCATCGTCGATAAATACATTGGCGAAACCGAAAAGAAACTCTCTCAAATCTTTGACGAAGCTGAATACTCACAAGCGATGCTTCTGTTTGATGAAGCAGACTCCCTGTTTGCCAAGCGAACGGATGTCAAAAGTTCAAACGATCGATATGCCAATCTCGAAGTCAATTATCTTTTGCAGCGCCTCGAAGCCTACCGCGGTGTTTCCATATTGACGACCAATTTCGGTGGCGGCCTGGACGAAGCCCTTGCAAGACGCATTCAATTTAAAATTGAATTTCCTATGCCAGATGCCATGCAAAGAGCTGAACTCTGGGAACGCCTCATCCCCAAAGATGCACCGCGCGCCGATGATATTGACCTTCACGCCATCGCACAACACTTCGAGATGAGCGGCGGACATATCAAAAACGCCATCTTCAGAGCATCTATCAGCGCTGCTTCAACACATGGCCCTATTACCCATGATATGTTATGGGATGCCGCTGTTCACGAATATCGATCTATGGGACACATTATCCGTGATGACAGTCAAGAAGATGAATCTTGGCACGAAATCCCATACTCTAGTCGTTACAAACCATAAACTACCTGATTTCTTTAATAGACGCGAGCTATGGCCGTACACGGCCATACGCCCCGCGTACTCGCCTATTGGCGTCTGATCGCCGCCAATACGGCTCGCCATTATTCTCTGATTGGCACACAAATAGTATAATTTAAACCACAGAAAATATAAGATGTTATGAGGGGAACAAGGGGTCCCCCTCAAAACCGTCGCATTCTATAAAATGTCGCTAATGGCTGGACCAAAACGACAAGTTCCTCATAACATTCTCGATAAAAGACTACTTCATCTTCTTGTATAAATCTTCAAGTTCATCTGGGGAGAGCGTTTCGATATCATCCTTCTGATCGTCTGCCTTCTGATCGTCTGCCTCCTCCTCTTCTTCGGGCATTTCCGGATCTACAGCGTCACTCATTGCTGCCTCATCCCCCTCTTGGGATGTATCTTTTTTCTTCTTGTCTATCTTTTTGCAAATGTTTGCATAGACGAGGAGTGCAATACCGGCAACGGCAGCAATGGCAACAAAATAATACCAGATATAGTGAGCATTGGCGTAATAGGAAGCGATTTCGGTTTCGCTCAGTCCTTCCGGCAATGTTTCTCTCGCAGGGCAATACTTTTCGAGCAAAAAGCCACTGATAAAGAAACCAAATATGGCCGAAAAGAATGAGTGAAGATGTGAAAACCCAAGGTAAACCCCTTCTTCGCCCTTGGGAGCTTGCAAAGAGAAATACTCAAGGAATCGCGGTGAAATGAAGCATTCTGCCAACCCCTGCAGTGCAATGCCAACGACGAGCATAAATGTAAAGGGATGAAGCCCTAAAATGGAATCACCCAAACCATCGCGCAGCCAGGGACCAAGACTCATGGCAAATGCCGAAAACGGCATAATAAACATACCAATGATCATTGAAGTGAGTGCTTTGCGTTTTTTCATCCACTGGGTGACAAAAATGACGGCAATGACGACGACCAGGGGATTGACATTGGCAATCCATTCCGGACGTGCACTTTCACCAACGGTACGAATGACATATTTGGGCATGGTGGCATACAGTTGCTGCTGTACAGTCCAGAACCCAGCAATAATGATAATGAGTGCCATCAAACGCCCATTAATCAATATCTTGCCCAAACTCTTGAACAATTCTTTAAAGGTCTTCTGTTCCTTGGAGAATGCTTCCGGATGATAGAACAAAAGAGCAATGATGAGCGCCAGAAGACACACGCCTGCCGAAAAGAAATTGACGTACTCGAGTCCAATCTTCTGACGGACAAAGGGAATAAAGGTTTTCCCCAGAAAAGCCCCGATATTGACTGTCCAGTAGAATAGTGAAAATCCCCGCGCACGATTGGTTTCGTCCGTCGTTTTGGCCACAGTTCCCGTAATGAGCGGCTTGATAAATGCAGAGCCAAAAACAAGAACGACGAGGAAAATGCAAACTGAAATCTTGTCATGCCATACACCGAGCAGGGTGTAACCAAAGGTCAATAGCGAGAATGCCAGAATCATGGCACGTCGAAAACCGATGCGGTCTGCAATAATGCCCATAAATGGCGGCAGTAAATAGAGTGCACCAGAAAAAATACCCGAAATGACGCCCGCTTCGATGTCGCTAAAACCAACTACGGTCGACAGGTACACCGTAATGAGAATGAAAAAGCCATAGTAAGCCGCACGCTCGCACAGCTCCATGGAATTGGCGAACCAGAATGTTTTGGGAAACCGCCAGGTAGATTTGGGTTGTTCTACCATAAAATTGCCTTGTTTGAGGGAAATAAATGTATGTGAAAACGTTCTCTCAATTCGTAAAACGCCTCCGCAAAGAATGCCAAACTCTTCCCAATCATAATATTAAAAAAAAATCGACATCCAAAATGTAACAATGGGATTTTGACTGGCATTATTAGAGTGAAGGATAGAGGTTGTCTTAATCCATTACCCCACAGGAGGTTGTTTATGTCTCATACTCTGATGAATCTGTTTGCCCTTTGGACGATCGCAGCCGGTACTCCCCTGGAAATGCATGAAACCTTGGAAAAT
>JAGACY010000380.1 GCA_017613855.1 Pseudomonadota bacterium | reverse complement strand
ATGGTATCGTGGATGATCAAGAATACTGTGACGATGGCAATCGGGAAGATGGCGATGGCTGTACCCACAATTGTCAGGAAATCGAAGATGGCTATTTCTGTCCGGCAAATGGAGGTCCCTGTGTATTCGGCAGTGCCTGTGGTGATGGACACCTCGATCCGGGCGAAGAATGTGACTTCGACATCGAATTCGGCAATCCGCAAAATGGTGATGGCTGCTCAACCAGTTGTACTGTTGAGCCCGGTTATACCTGTAATGAATGGGATTGTGCTCCATATTACTGCGGCAACGGTGTTCTCGAAGGAGAAGAAGAATGTGAGTATTACAGTGAGGATATGACGACCGATTACGGTACAAATTCCGATGGAGAGCGGGGATGTACCATCAACTGTAAATTTGCCCCTTACTGTGGTGATGGCATCGTGCAGTCTGACCACGAGGAAGAATGCGATCTCGGAAAAGATAACAATACCGCAGATGAATACGGCATCAAAGAGGGGTGCCGTTCAAACTGCAAGCTTCCGTATTATTGCGGAGATGGTGTTTTTACGCATTCCATTATCAATTCCCTGGGTGAACCTGTCGTTACAGAAGAATGTGATCCGACCGTTCCAGGCTCAGCTGAAGGCTGCAATGAGGATTGTACCCACAAACCCGGTTATCTTTGCCATGCAACAACCGGTATTTGTACCGAAGCAAGTTCCATTAAATGCGGAGATGATTCGATTGATGGTGTCGAAGAGTGCGATCAAAACGGCAACGGCTGTACTTCATGCAAACATGATACGGATTATAAGTGCATCGGCAGTATGACTGCTCCATGTACAACATGTGCTGGATCCAGTAATTACAATAATTTCCCGTGCTGTACGAAAGAACTTGGACAACAATGCCAGAAAATATCGAAAGGCTATGGGGATGGCATTCTCGATCCCGATGGCTTTGAAGAATGCGACGATGGCAATACAAAAGATGGTGACGGCTGCTCTTCTGTAGGAAAAATTGAAGAGGGATTTGTTTGCAGAACGCCCGGCAAAGCTTGTGAATCCATCTGTGGTGACGGTAAGCGTGTTGCCAAAGAAGAATGCGACGATGGCAATAAAAAAGGCGGTGACGGCTGCTCTGCAAATTGTACCATGGAACTTGGTTATTATTGCAAAACGCCTGGCACCCCCTGCGCCCTGGATACTTGCAACAACGGTTTTGTAGGCCCCAATGAAATCTGTGATGGCGGCGCCGGTTGTGGCTCTGACTGTCAATCGCTCAAATCCGGTTATTGCTTCTCCAAATCAAAAGGTGTGTACAGTTGCGGATCATCCCATACATGCGGCAACTACATTCTTGAACCCGGCGAGCAGTGCGATGACGGCAATTCGCTTGGCGGCGATGGTTGTGATGCCAATTGTAAGGTAGAATATGGTTACGAATGCCCGACGGGCATCGACTGCCGTGCCAAATGCGGTGATGGCTCGGTCATGTGGCAGCTCGGTGAAAAATGTGACCTCGGTTCAGATAATGGCAAAGGCAAAGGATGCTCTGTGACGTGCCAGATTGAAAAAGGCTTCACCTGTACAGATCCCAAACCCACCTATCCGGACACCGTCGATTTGGATGTCACCTATCGCGATTTCATCGGCATGAACAGCAAAGGCACATCCAATGGTTATGTCTCTTCGGCACTTGTCAGCGAGCTCACTGCGAAAGACAGCTCACTCAGCGCCAACAATAAATGCGGCAGAACCATGTTGTCTGCCGATAAATCATGGTTTGATAATACCCCCATCATTGCCAAGTATATGGTCAACAGCAAATGGCTTAACGCAGGCTATGGTTTCCCCGATTTCCAGGGATTTACCGGTAACCTTTGCTTTGGTTTGGTCGAAGATACGCTCGATGCCAATGGCAAACCCGTATTAACGAGCAATCTCGATGGCTCTTGCTGCGGCAAGATGGTGAATTCGGATGGTACGCCGAATACCGCCTGCAATAATTTTAATAGCAGTAATAACAGCGGTAAAAATCTTTCGTATGATGGTGCATACTACAATTATGGATACAATGGCTGGTACAACCCAAGCAAGGCATGGCGTCGTTACCACATGTTATGCGGCAGTGCATTTGCCAAGTGGTACACCACGGATTCGAGAATCAATCAGGAAATCCCAGGAAAACTGACGCTGACCAAGGAAACCGGCCAAAAATATGTATACAATGCCGAAACCGCAACGACTGATAAATATTTTGCACCGATCGATAATAAAGGCTTTGGCAACACGACTTATGATGCCAATGGTAAAGTCGTAAACCATAATGGTAACTTCACGACCGAAATATCGACCTATTTCCAGTATAAAGGCGGTGAAAAGCTGAACTTCAACGGCGATGACGACTTGTGGGTTTTCATTAACGGGAAACTGTTCCTCGATATGGGCGGTTATCATGCCAAAGTGGAAGGCTGGAATACGCTTTCGACCAAGACTTGCTCCAGCCAGGATCTGAAGAATGGCGGCACAATCTCGCGCAAATGCGATGAACGGTATGGTATTTACGAAGATGGTTTGTATGAACTTAAAGTTTTCCATGCAGAACGTGAAGCATCCGGTTCTAACTTTAAACTGACACTCGATGGCTTTATCAATCCTACAAAAGTCACCTGTTCGAGCTCCTGCGGCGATGGAATCACGACGTCGAGTGAACAATGCGATATTAGTGACGCCACTGCGGCAAATGCACTCGGATGTGTCAATTGCCTTTGGAACAAGAGCGTCTGCGGTAATGGCCGTATCGAAGGCAATGAAGCTTGTGATACCGGCTGGCTATGCAAGGATTCCAAGTACAGTGCCGCGTGTGCAGATCTCAAACTGGCCTATGAAGCCAATGAGCGCTGCGATGAACAGACTTGTAAATATAAAGACAATCTCTGCGGCAATGGTACCAAGGATCCTGGCGAAGATTGCGATTCGAGTTCAGATCCCAAATGCAATCCCAATACCTGTAAATGGTATTGCGGCGATGGCATTGTTCAGACCGAAAAAGGCGAGGAATGCGATCTTGGAAGCAAGAATAAAGACGATGGTACCGCAGACTGTACAACCAAATGTAAATCGCCGTACTGCGGTGATGGTGTCGTTTCTTCGCTTTTGGGTGAAGAATGCGACGATGGTGTGAATAATGCCACCTATGGTGAAGGCAAATGCATGGCGGGTTGTGCACGTACCGCGCCTTACTGCGGTGATAAAGTGATTCAGGCCGATCATGGCGAAGAATGCGATTTGGGTAAAGACAAGAATACCGGTACCTACGGCGGCTGCAATCCAAATTGTACTCGCGCGGCTTACTGCGGTGATGGTCATCTGGATGCTGGCGAGGAGTGCGATCCCAAAGATTCTGCAACAATGACAGGTTGTACAGATAATTGTACAAAAGAAATTAATTAATATTCGCGTGCTTCCGGCTTCGCCGGTACGCACTGCGGGCGCCGCTATTGGCTATACCAATACGCGGCGCCTTTTTTTAGGGGGGCGATCCAACAGGAAAAGTCAATGCCGCGTATCCCAAAGGGATAGCGGCATTGGTGTGCGGCCGTATTTGCCCGCAGGGCAAATAGGCGCACGATATATAAAAAAAGCCGAATCATTCGCCTTACTATGAAACATTTGGTATATTTATATTTTTTTGTAGGTATATGTTTCTCTGCAAAGTGACAACATTTCCAGGATTAGAAATGAGTCTCTTTGAAGTTATCATTGAAAGCTTCCGCAGTATTATCCATATCATTTAACATGTAGTCACAGAGGAGGTCAGAATGAAAAAATGGTTTATTGCTATCATTTTACTCGTCGTTTGTCTGACACTGGCCGGCGGATTGTTTTTTTTCAAAACTTCCAATCCTCAGGCGGCACAAGTCAATATTGAAGGGCTTTTCCCCGGCAAGCAGACGCATATTTTTGATTTTAAAGATGGCTATTATCTGGTTGGAACATCTGAGCCGGAACCGATGGATTCGAGTCCCGATTTTCTTCATGCAGATCTTTACGCGATCGATAAAGGTATGCATCAAATCTATGTTGAATCGGATGTCGTTTCGGCAAAATTTACATCCAACAGGGATATTATCTATTCTGCACATGGCAATTTGATGCGCCGGACAGCAGAACAACTCACTTCGGTGATTGCCCAGAATGTCGAAAGTGATTTTGCACTTTCCCCGGATGAAAATGATATTGTTTATGTGCGTCATCAAAGTTCAGATGAGACCTCACGACTGTTTTCTTTGAATATTGGGGCAGATGCGCCATCGGAGCGTGTCATTGCCTTTGGAAACGGTGAAATCTTTTGGCCGGTATTCTCACCGGATGGAGGACAACTGCTTTTCGTGGCGGCTTTCGACGGGGTTTTATCCTGGTACCGTCTGGATTTGAATGATTCGGACCCTCAGGTCTTACAAATTACAAATCGAGGTTTAAAACCAGGACCGGATGTACTTTCCAAACAATATATTCCTGTACCGCAGATGCTCGAAAGTCTTAGATTTACGGATGATCATACCATAGATTATGAGACGGGAACCGGTCGGATTTCTTTAGATATCTTCTCCGGAGAAATCGTAGGAGGTGACTATGAGAACATGGATTAATCTATCTGTTGGATTGTTTGCCTTCTCCTGCTCCCTCCTGTTATCGGGTGCGGTTTATGCACAGAACTATAGTTTCCCTTTGATAGAGTGTGAGAAGAAGGGTGGCTGTTATGTCACGGCATATTACGATTTGAACCGCAGTTCGGGATCTATCCGGGACTGGAACTGCAAAAGCAAAACTTACGATCAGCATTCGGGAACAGATTATGGTATCGGCAGCTTTGACGGGATGGATTCGAATGGCAGCCGTCCTGCGGTAGCAGCCGCCGATGGAACGGTCGTCGCTGTTTCGGATGGTGCTTACGACCGAAATACCTCGTCCACTTACTCATCTTATTGCGGTACATCGACTTCCTGCGGCAATTACGTCAAACTGAAGCATGCCGACGGCAAGCAGACGATCTATTGTCACATGAAAAAGGGATCAGTCAAAGTATCGAATGGTCAGAATGTCAAATGTGGCCAGGAACTCGGACGCGTAGGGAGTTCGGGCTGCAGTACCGGTCCGCATTTGCATTTTGGCGTTTATCCGTCGGGATCGACGGACGATCCCTATGCAGCGACTTCCGGATGCGGCGGATCAGTTTCCTATTGGGTCAGTCAGGGAGGTTATCTGGGATTGCCCGATTATACCTGCTGTAACCCGAATTGTTCCGGCAAAGCCTGCGGTGATGATGGCTGCGGCGGTTTGTGTGGTACATGTTCCGGCCAAAGTGTCTGTGAGAATAATCAATGCGTGTGCAAGCCCAATTGTTCCGGCAAAGCCTGCGGTGATGATGGCTGCGGCGGATTGTGCGGTTCCTGCACCGGTCAGAATGTCTGTGAAGGTAACCAATGCGTCTGCAAACCTGCCTGCGATGGCAAACAATGCGGCGATGACGGCTGTGGCGGATCCTGAGGATCCTGCACGGGACAGGATGTATGTGAGGGCAATCAGTGCGTCTGCAAACCCGCTTGTGATGGCAAACAATGCGGCGATGACGGCTGCGGCGGATCCTGCGGGGATTGTACCGGTGCACAGGATATCTGTGAAAACAACCAATGTGTTTGCCAGCCTGCCTGTTCTGATAAACAATGCGGCGATGACGGCTGTGGCGGGTCCTGCGGAGAATGTGAGGAAGGGACGATTTGTGAGGCCAATGTCTGTGTCTGCGTTCCCAATTGTGATGGCAAAACATGCGGTGATGACGGTTGCGGCGGATCCTGCGGGGAATGCCCCGAACAGCACCATTGCGATGATGCAGCAGGCACCTGTGTTTGCGATCCCTATTGCGACGGTTTTGATTGCGGTGACGATGGCTGTGGCGGGACATGCGGTTCCTGTGAAAAAGGATATGGGTGTCAGGAACATCTGTGTGTAGAAAATGCATGTGCTCCGGACTGCACAGATAAGAAGTGCGGCGACGATGGATGCGGTGGAACGTGCGGTTCCTGTGATGAAGGCTATGGGTGCAAAGATTATCAATGCGTCAAAGATGGCTGCACACCGGACTGTGAAAAGAAACAATGCGGCGATGACGGCTGCGGTGGTTTATGTGGTAAATGTGCATCCGGTGAGATCTGCGAAAATAGCCAATGCAAAGACGCTTTTGGCGGTGTCGATCCTTCCATAAATCTGATGATGTCCGAAGAGGGGTGTGGCTGCAGCCAAATCCAGGAAAAACGGCAGATTCCCGCGTGGCCGCTGTTGCTGGGCATTCTGAGTTTGTTATCGCTCCTGGGATTGCGCAGACACCATCGGGAATAATCAGCCATAAAAAAACGCCGCGTATCCCAAAGGGATAGCGGCGTTTGGCGAGCTGTAGGGGCGACCGCCCCAAAGCGAGCACAGAGACGTGCTTGCAGCACGTCTCTCGCGGAGCGTATCGGCCAACAGCCGATAGCCCGCGTACATCAAATATCCAGATTCCGAATCTTTTGTGAATTCTCAATAATGAATTCGCGACGCGGCTCAACTTCATCACCCATGCACAGCGAGCATGCGGCATCGGCTTCGAGTGCATCCGACACTTTGACTTGCTTGAGAATTCGGCGTGCAGGATCCATTGTCGTTTCCCAAAGCTGATCCTGATTCATTTCGCCAAGACCTTTGTAGCGTTGGATTTTGTGGCCCGAACGGCCATTGTCCATCGCGAGTGCAAGCAATTCCTCAACATCTGTCAGCGGACGTGCAGCACGGCCTTCTACGCAATATTCGAACTTTTCACCGAGTGTATTGACGACCGAATGATAGGTTTTGAATATTTTCTGGAAATTGGCTTTGTGCATAAAATCGAGATTGAGACGCGTCGTTTTGAGGGTCGAGAGCTGGCGTGTCGTCCAGGTGGCCTGGAAATGGCCGTCGGGCAGTGCAACGATTTCGGGCATCGTAAAGATCGTGTCGAGATAACGTTTATTGAGCAGATCGCAGAGTTCCTGCATGCGCGCGGTCAATTTTTCCTGCGTCGCGAAATCTTCATCACTGAGGATGACGTCCTTGACGAGTGCATCGACAATTCGTGTGTCGGCATCGCCGGCAGCGCGTGGCATATACTGATCGTAGAAAAGGATATTGTGGAATATCTTTGACAGTTCCTCATCGCGGATTTCGGTGCCATTGCTGGCGACGACGTGTCCGCTGCTGACGGCGCAGCTAAGCAGATAGTCATCGAGTGCGCCTTCGTCCTTGAGGTACTGGCTCTTGTTGTTCTTTTCGACTTTAAAAAGCGGGGGCTGTGCGATGAAAATGTGACCATTTTCCACGAGTTTCGGCATTTGACGGAAGAAAAAGGCGAGCAGCAGCGTGCGGATGTGGGAACCATCGACATCGGCATCGGTCATGATAATGATGCGGTGGTAGCGCAGTTTTTCGATATTGAAATCCTCGCCAATACCGGTGCCGAGCGCACTGAAGATGATGCCGATTGACTCGGAATCGAGCACACGTTCGATGCGTGCTTTCTCGACATTGAGGATTTTGCCGCGCAGCGGGAGAATAGCCTGGAAAGTACTGTCGCGTCCGGCTTTGGCCGTACCGCCTGCCGAATCGCCCTCGACGAGATAAACTTCGCATTTTGCGGGGTCTTTGTCGTGACAATCGCAGAGTTTGCCCGGCAGCGAGAGGGAATCGAGCAAACCTTTGCGGTGTACGGATTCGCGGGCTTTGCGGGCAGCTTCGCGAGCCATGGCCGATTCGACCGTCTTTTCGACGATGCCGCGAGCTTCGATTGGAGATTCGAGCAGCCATTCGCCAATACCCTGGTTAATGGCCTGTGCCACATGCGTCGTAATATTGTTGTTGAGCAGCTTATCTTTTGTCTGGTTCGAGAACGTCGGGTTCGGCAGTTTCACGCTGATAATGGCGACCAAACCTTCGCGGATATCTTCACCTGAAATCGTTCCCTTGAAATTCTTGGGCAGCAGATTTTCGTTTTTGATGTAATCGTTGATAACGCGGGTCAATGCTGTCTTAAATGCCGTTTCGTGCGTGCCGCCATCGCGGTTTCGGATATTATTGGCAAAGCAAAGCAGCAGTTCCTGGTAGGCCTTGGTCCATTGGAGTGCAATTTCGACGGTGATGCCTTTTTCTTCGGCACTGCGTACAATGCGCACCGGCTTGGGATGAATCGGTTCTTTGCCTTTGGAAAGATATTCGACGAAGCTGCTGATGCCGCCTTCAAACTGGAATACCTGTGATTTATCGGAACGCTCATCATTCAAAAGAATGCGAACGCCGGAATTGAGGTAGGAAAGTTCACGAAGTCGGGTAGAGAGGCCGTCGTAATCGTATTCCGTCACGGTGAAAATCGAATCATCGGCGAGCCATGTTACGGAAGTACCGGATTCGGAGGTGGGCCCTTCGTCGCGCAGCGAGAAAAGCGGCTTTCCTTTGGAATATTCCTGATGATAGTGACGACCATTACGATAGATATCGAGGGCAAGGGATTTGCTTAATGCATTGACGCAGGAAACACCGACGCCGTGCAGACCACCTGAAACCTTATAGGAATTGTTATCGAATTTACCGCCGGCATGCAGCACGGTCATAATGACTTCGGCAGCCGAAACGCCTTCTTTTTTATGCATTTCGGTCGGAATGCCTCGGCCATTGTCACGAACCGTCACGCTGTTGTCTTCGTGAATGGTGACAATGATTTCATTGCAATAACCGGCCAAAGCCTCATCGATAGAATTATCGACGACCTCATAGACGAGTTGATGCAAGCCGGAAATATCATTGACATTGCCGATATACATACCCGGACGTTTCCGAACCGCCTCGAGACCTTCGAGTACCTGAATGGAATCGGCAGTATAAGCTTTAGAACCGTCATCCTGATGCAAATCGTGAGACAAATGGAGCTCATCAGTCATGCGTAACACCTTGTAAAATAAGAAGGAAATGGGTTTGGATACACTCGTTTTGAGCCATCCAAAATCGGCGTACATTATACCACAAATCCCCACATCTTTGGGGCAAAAAAATGCCAAAAACAGCCGGTTTTTGTCGATTTTTTAAGATTGCAAACCATTGATTTATAAGGGGATTTTAAATCGATTTTGAACGATTGAATTCATCAAGAGTAAAGCATCGGGGGGATGATAAAACTTAGGTTGCTGTTTAATTCGTAATGCGCAATTGAATGACAATGCCTGAGGTTTAGTCTGAAGCTAAAGGTGAATGGCGTTCTTAATTCGCAATGCGCAATGCGCAATGCGCAATTATTTTGCAAAACTAGGGGCAACTCTGATTAATGCGTAATGCGTAATGCGTAATTGGAATGGAAAGCTAATGATGCAGTCTGAAGCTAAAAAAACTATCATTCTTTAAGAATAAACTTGAGAGTACCCGTATTGCTAACTGCTAACTGCTAACTGCTAACTGCGAATCGCTAACTGCGAATCGCTAATTTGCCGTATCATTCCCATAGAGGCATGCATTGTAATCAATATTGAGTTTCCATCCGCATGACCCTTCGATGCATCCACATTCCCTCGGGTATTTTTCATGGCATGTGATATCGCGTTCGACTTTTTGTGTTGAATCGCGATCGAGCCGCACGCCGCCTGTCATCTGGGAAACGGCTTTCAGGGTTTCCATAGATTTTATAAGGGTTTCGTTTTTAGCACCATCGTGTATGACGATATCGAAATGACCATTCGAAACGATTTGTTCGGGCAGAGTAGTGGCCAGAACTTCATTTCCCAAAAGGACGACAATGAGTTTATGGTCCTGTGTCCACTGTTTGAAAGTATCGACGACAGGATCTGCCAATTGAGCGGTTAGAATAATATCGCCGTTATCCGTACGGTAATCAAATTCTTTCCAGAGGCGGATGGAAATGCGTTGTCTCTTGTCTACAGGCCAAAAGCGCAAATGGGATATGGTATCGAAGAGAACGTCATATCCCCACAAAAGCTCGATATCATCGTTGTCAGAAACTTTGACATCCAGGGATGGTGCAGCCAAAGCCCAGGTATTCCGCACATCATCCTTGGACAGGACATCTCCCGAACGGATCTTTTTTTCTGTGAGTATTCCGACACCTTTCATGGTGCGGAGTTCAGAATCGGGATCTGCGAGTTTATCGAACAGAGCCTGAGAATAAGTTTCGGCGTTGGGATGAATGCGTGCAAATCCCGATTGGGAGATATGATTTAAAGTGGTTTCAATGCGTTCTCTTTGCGCCTGTGTTGCCATAAATGAAAGGGTCCATTTACCGGCAGCATAGCCTCCGATTCGAACGGTTTCCGCTTCCCGCACGGTGAGCAAATCAGAAACGATACCTCGAACGACGGGAATATCGTTTTTATCATCCATATCCAGAACAATTCTTTGCTCACAATACTCCGGTTCCGGCATAGCGCGGCACATGGTCTTATGACATCCGGTCACCATGCAATCGGAATCGGTTGAACAATGATTGCTAAGTACTGTACGTGTTTTTTCAACTTTAGCCTTAAATTCGGCTTCTTTTTTTTCATCATCGTTGCAAGCCCCCAAAACACATGCAAACAAAGCGATGAAAAATATTTTTGTGAAAAAACCGTGCGTGATTTTGTTCATGGATAACACGTGTTATGCACAATACAGATGAACAACTTTAGAAACGTTTTTTGGCATCTTCAAGTTGTTTGCTTGAAAGTCCGACGGCATCCTGAATGACCAACGATTTGACCAGTCCCGTTTGGCGTTCAATACCCTGAACACTGACGACACCATCGGCATCAATGCAGAATTGTACTTCAATTCTGGGTTTTCCGGCAGGCATTTGAGGAATATCCGTGAGCAGGAAAGATCCGAGGCGTGCACATTCACTGGCAATGGAAGAATCGCCCTGTACAATGGTAATTCGGACAAAAGCCTGATTATCTTCAGTGGTTGTAAAGACTTTGGAGGCTTTTGTGGGGATGGAGGAGTTTCTTTCGATGATCGTAGAGACACGATTTCCGGCCGTTTCGATACCGAGATTGAGCGGCGTCACATCCAGGAGTACGACTTCCTCAATTTCACCGCCAAGAATACCGGATTGAACTGCGGCGCCGAGGGCAACCGCTTCATCGGGATTGACACCATGGCTGATTTTGTTTCCGAAAATCTGTTCGACGCGGGATCGCACAATGGGCATGCGCGTCATACCACCGACGAGTAAAACTTCATCGAGATCCTCTGCACGGATACCGGCTTCGCGAAGTGCATCCTCACAGGGAGCATTGAGTTTATCGATGAGTGGACGAATCAGATTTTCGAGTTCTTCGCGCATCATCGTCAAAGAAAGGTGAACAGGGCCAGCAGGTCCAATCGCCAGGAATGGCAGATTGACGTTGGTTTCTGTCAATGTAGAAAGCTCACACTTGAGTGATTCTGCTGCTTCCCGGACACGCTGGACAGCCATTTTATCCGAAGAAATATCGATTCCCGTTTCTTCTTTAAACTGATTGGCGAGATATTGATAAATCACGGCATCGAAATCATTGCCGCCGAGGTGATTGTTGCCTGCGGTGGCCATAACTCTGAAAGTGCCGCCATTGCACTGCAGAATAGAAATATCGAAAGTACCTCCGCCAAGGTCGAATACAGCCACATAGCCAGAGGCACGTTTCTTTACGCCAAAAGCAAGCGCAGCCAGCGTAGGTTCGTTCATGATGCGAAGAACTTCGAGCCCCGCAAGCTGACATGCATCGCGGGTTGCCTGTCGCTGAGCATCATTAAAATAGGCTGGAACCGCAACGACGCACTGAGTGATCGTTTCGGAGCAATAAGATTCGGCGCATTCTTTAAGTTTGCGCACGATCATGGCACTGATTTCCTGAGGACTATAACTCTGGTTATCTACCTGAACCCATGCATCCCCCGAAGAACTGGGAACAATGTGGTAGGGCATGAGATGGATCAGAGATTTGACATCTTCATCATCTGCACGGCGGCCAATTAACCGTTTAACACCGTATATGGTGCGCTCCGGATTAACGGCAGCCTGTCTTTTGGCATGAACCCCAACATGAGTTTCGCCTTTGGTCGTAAAAGCAACCATCGAAGGCGTTGTGCGCTGACCTTCAATATTGGCAATGACTACCGGTTCATTGCCCTCAATGATTGCAATACATGAATTGGTGGTTCCAAGGTCGATCCCCAGAATTTTTCCCATAATTATTTCCTTCTTCATCAGGGAAAACATACACTGACACACATCACACTCAGTAGCGACATGTGTGCATGATTATAACGTTTATTGGTATTTTAGTAAAGGTAGAATAAAAACTAACAAACAAATGGATACTTTTATTCGAAGCAATGCGTTTTTTTTAGAAGGCAGCCTCGAACACCTTTTGCACAGGAACAGGAATGCATAAAATCAGGTACTGACATCCAGTTCATCCAGTAGTTTTTGAGCATGTTCAAGGCTGATTCCTGCGGTTTGTGCAATGGTGGCAGCTGACTGTCCTGCAATTCCCTTCAGACTGCCAAAAGCTTTGAGCAATTTTGCCTTGCGCTTCGGACCGATACCTTCGATGTCATCCAATCGACTATGCATACCGGCATTTTCACGTTGTTTGCGATGAAATCCAATTGCCCTGCGGTGTGTTTCATCGCGGATATGCGCCATGAGCAGTATTTCCGGGCATGTTTGATCGAGAATGAGCGGTTCTTCGACCCCTGGATAGTAAAGACGTTCAGGGCTATGCGTTGCCTCATGTGTACCATCGTCTTTGACTCGGGATTTGCCGATACCGATGATATCAAATGCGCCGGTAAAACCCGATGCAGCAACGGCATCCACAACCGCATTGACCTGCCCGTGACCGCCATCTATCAATAAGAAATCGGGCATTTCACAAAAGCTGCGTTCGCGCGCGCTCACTTCTTCATCCTCATCTTCGCGTGGAATCAGGTATTTCAAACGCCGCGTCAGCACTTCGTTTAAACTGCCAAAATCATCCTGTCCCTGAGTTGTCTGAACTTTAAAATGACGGCACCGTGAAGCATCCAGCCGCCCCTCAATGAAGACGACCATCGCAGCCACAATCTGACCGCTTTGCATATTGGAGATATCGTAACATTCGATGCGGTGCGGATACCGCGTTAAATTCAGAGTGCGCATGACTTTTTCGAGCAAAGCCTCTTCCGTCGTTCGCCGCTGCAAAAACTGCTGATGGGCGTTGGCATAAGCTGTCGAAAGCAACTCGCTTTTTATGCCTTTTTGCGGGCATGTGACTGTAACTTTGTGATGCGCCAGCTCATTCAAGGTTGAGCTCAACAACTCACTCAGACCGGCGTATTCTGAATCGAGGATGATTTCATTCGGGAAATTCTCAAAGCTTTGGTAGTGGTGCACCATAATTTGAGACAATATATCCCCGGTCGAACTCAATACATCGCGGGCTTCATAGGTCTGAAGATGCATTAATCTGCCATTTCTTACGAGCATGACGACGACTGCACGAAACTCTGGATTGCCGTCAAGTGCCCAGATATCCTGATTGACAGGCGTTTTTTGAACGATGGTTTGTGCCGAACACACGGCTTCAATGGCTTTCAGTTGATCCCGATAGGAAGCTGCCCGTTCAAAGTTTAATGCTTCCGATGCAGCAAGCATGCGTTCCCGGAGGCTGTTCTGAAGCGGTTCATATTTGCCGGACAGGAATAGTTCTGTATCACGGCATCTTTGGAGATATTCATCGCGATTGACCTCTAAAACACAGGGGGCAGGGCAGCGATGAATCTCGTATTGAAGGCATGGCCTGATTCGATTGTTAAATATCGCATCCCGACATGATCGCAGCATAAAATGGCGATGAATCACATCGAGGCTCATGCGGCATGTCTGGGCACTCGGATAGGGGCCAAAATAATGGGCACCATCTTTCTTGCGCCGGCGCACGAGCTCCACGCGAGGCCATTCTTCGCGAAGATCAATGCGAAGCTGGAGCATTTCCTTGTCATCCTTGAGCGTGACATTGAATCTGGGACGATATTTCTTGATGAGCCCTGCCTCAAGAATTAAGGCTTCACGCTCATTTCCCGTAATAATGACATCGATTCTGCCGAGAACATCATCCAGCATCGAAACAAAAGCCCGGTCATCATGTCCGCTAAAGTACTGCCTGACACGCTTGTTTAGGTTTTTGGCTTTTCCCACATAGATGACCTGATCGCGCTTGTCCTTCATTAAATAGACACCCGGATCATGCGGTATGGTTTGCAATGCTTTTTCAAAATCGAATGACATATCATTCCTAAAAAAAACGCCGCTTAAGCGGCGTCCATTTTATTATAGGCAGTGAATTACTGCATTTTGTCGAGCTGACTCTGAAGCGCTGCAATGCGCTCTTTAGCCTTGAGTTTTAGTTTTTTGCATTCTTTTTGTGCAACCTGATCTTCGGGAGACATCCAAACCAGTTCATTATAAGCCTCTACGCGGGCGTCCAGGGCTCTGTGTTCTTCTCTGAGTCTTTCAATTTCCTTCTGAATTTCCTCTCGGCTCATTTCGCTCATGATACTCCTTCCTTTATAAGGACAATCAAAATACGCCAGAATTGGCGAAACCATAGATATTTCTAGAGTATCGCAGTGCAGACTTTTTGTCAATGCATGGGAATCAATCGGGCAGTGCTGCTGTAACTATTCACTATTCACTATTCACTGCCTTTAAGCTCAACAACCACGATTCTTTAACCATAACAAAGAGAATCCTCTAATAATTGCGCATTGCGCATTGCGCATTTTATGAGTGAATACGTCTGACCGCCCGCCGCGTAGGCGCAAAAGACTTTATTCAGAAGCATCTCGACGCTTGTACAACAGAGCCTAACGAATAACGTACCTGATGCCCCCGGCGGAATAGTGGCGAGCTACCGCATTTAACCTTGATATGAACATCACCAAAATTCGCCTCACCCCCCGATCGGAGTTAGGTTAGCTCGGATGCAGCAAGATACTGCTTTTGATAACCATCTGATCGGGTGAAAAAAAATGTCTGAAATCCATAAAGTATTATTTGCGGCCGGTGGTACCGGCGGTCATGTTTTCCCTGCCATTGCCGTGGCTGATGCCATGAAAACCGTTGCCCCTGAGGTCGATATTGCTTTTGTCGGTGCCGCCCATGGCAACGAATCCAACTGGGTGCAGAAAGCCGGTTATCGCTTTATTTTGCTCGATCTCGACTTCATTAAAGGCGCGTCTCTCGGCAGAAAAATCAAAAATATTCTTGCACTCCCTGGAGTAGCCAAAAAAGCAGGCAAAATCCTCGATGAAGAAAAACCGGATCTCGTCATCGGAGCTGGAGGCTATGTTTCTGGGCCGCTGGTTGCCGTCGCAGCATGGCGAAAAATTAAAACTGCCATTCTGGAACAGAATGCCATCCCCGGTCTGACCAATCGCATTCTGAGCAGACACGTCGATAAAATCTATATCTCCTTTGAGCACACCATCAAGCTGCCCGAAAAAAAGACCGTCTATATGGGGAATCCCGTGCGCGCCAAAGCCATTCCCAAAGAGGACAGAGTCCTTGAGGATAAATGGGAAACCTCTTGTCTTGGCACGGAGCTTGGTGAAAATCCCATCCATCTGCTCATTTTCGGCGGTTCACAGGGCGCGATGAAGCTCAATACCGACATGCCCAAGGCATTGGCAAAGCTTTCGGAGGATGAGAAGAAACGGATTGCGGTATGGCATCAGGCGGGCAAGAACAAACTCGAAGAAACAGAAAAATCTTATAAAGAACAAAATATTACAGCCAAAACCACAGAATTTATCGATGATATGGGAGCCGCCTATCAATGGGCCAATCTGCTCGTATGCCGTGCCGGTGCTACGAGCATTGCCGAAATCAAGGCCGCCGGGAAAGCCGCAATACTCGTACCTTTCCCGTTTGCCGCACACAATCACCAGGAAAAAAATGCAGATGCCATGGTCGAAATCGGAGCAGCACTCAAAGTCCTGAACGATGATGTTGCAGAAAAAATGCCCGAAATACTATCTAACTTCCTGAATCATCCGGAGAAAATCGAAGAAGTCGCAAAAGCTGCATTGAACGATGCCAAACCCAATGCTGCTACCGATATTGCAAAAGACTGCCTGGGAATGAATGGATAATTCGGAAATAATGTAAACAAGTTTTTTACAAACGGATTTGTTCGCATCTAACGATGCTCACTACATTTTTAACGCGAAGGCCGTTAGGCCTGAGCAAATCCGTTTGTAAATGAAATGAAATAATAAATTATTTGTCACTTTAGCTTCAGCTTAAAACAATAGGTTTTGGCTATAATATAATGCCGAATTCCTAATGAAGAATCGTTCCCGTCGGCTTGTATCCATTAAAAAAGCTCTCGGCATCCATTCGTTTTTTGCCTTCCATTTGCAGGGAACGAATGGCAATCATGCCGGATTTGCAGGCAACAAGCAGGGATTTGTCATCACCCATCCCGACGATGGTGCCCGGTTCTGCAGAACAAGGATCATCGACTGCATCGGCCTCGTGAATGACAAGACGTTTGCCCTGATAGAACGTGTAGGCATTGGGCCATCCCGACAGACCGCGGATGCGGCAGGCAAGTGCACGGGCATTCTGATTAAAATCGATGAGTCCCATCGACTTGTCGAGCATCGGTGCCATCGTGGGTTCTCCCTCCTGGGCCACGGGTTCGAGTTTGCCAGCGGCAATTTCGAATAGATGATCCATGAGGATTTTTGCCGATATTTTTGACAGTTTGTCGAACAAAGTGACCGGCGTTTCTTTTGGGTCGATATCGACAACTTCGCGCGCGTAAACCGGTCCTGTATCCATGCCGGCATCCATTTTCATCAGGCAGACGCCCGTCTCTGTTTCGCCGTTCAAAATCGCCCATTGCACGGGCGCGGCACCGCGGTATTTGGGCAGCAGCGATGCATGCAGATTGAGCGGCGCAATTTTGGGAATATCCAAAAAAGCCTGCCGCAAAATTTTGCCGTAAGCGATGGTAACGAAGAAATCGGGCGCAATACCCGTTAAAATGTCGTACATTTCCTGGGTTTTGAGCTTCTCTGGCTGATAAACGGCAATGTTGTGTGCCTGTGCGCAGACCTTGACCGCAGGCGGCGTCAGCTGTTTGCCGCGCCCTGCCGGCTTGTCGGGCTGTGTCACGACGGCACACACTTCGCAATCGGGATGGGCAATCAGTGCTTCGAGTGTGGGAACGGCAAATTCGGGCGAACCCATAAAGACGATTTTGAGCATATTATCTCCGGGTTGATTTCTTTGGTTGTTCACGCGCTATTCGGCCTGCGGCCGAATACGCCGCGTGTGCGCGTCTATTTCATACGCCGCGCTTTTTTTGTCAATTCGTAATGCGTAATGCGTAATTCGTAATTCTGTATGCAATTTCAAGGTAATCTCATAAGTTTTCAAGGTGATCCCTTAAGAATGATTTTGTGGATTCATCTCCCCACTTTGCAAAATAGTAAAAAGAAGCAAAAAAAAATGTAACAACTGCATTCTCGTTGGCATCATTAGTATAGGAAGGACTTTCTCCTTCCTTTTTTGGGGAGATGCCATATGTTTACATCAGGATTTGTCTGACAAACGACACGGCCCGACATAATGCACAGCCAGCTCAGGGCGAGTTCATGTCATCATATTTTCTGGACGCAGAAAATGATGCTGAAATGCCGTGCATGCCAGGCACATTGGAAGTCCTTTTTTTTACGCCCTCTCGTGGCGGAAAGGGATTTGTGTGCAAACTCGCTGGGGTTTTGGGGTAGGACGGCGAGTCGGCGGGTGGGAAGGGAGAAAGAGGTAACCCAGGGTTAGCTCGCAGTGTCTATCTTTTATTCTATCTAATCTCTCATGACCTCATATCACTCTATAGGGATACAAAGCCTTCGTTAAATACAGAGATACATTTGGGGTCACCAAATTTCATTGCGCATTGCCAATTGCGCATTGCGCATTAAAATGCCATTTCGTATGGCGTCAGCCATAGAAATGGCGAGCGCGGGCGTATGCGTCAAGCATAGCCGCGCAAAAATGAACAATGAAAAAATCGTGACCTATTTTATAGACGGCATCATGCCCATAACACTTTTGACATCGTTGTCGTTAAACCGGAATCCAATGCCAAAGAAGTAATCGAACACGTTGAGGTTGAGCGGATCGTCGAACCCTGCAGACAAATAAAATGTGCGGGCCCATGTCCAGTTTTCGGGCGTAAACAATGAGAAATAGAGCAGGGTTGTACCGCGGATGCGTGGGAACGGGTTGTCATTAAAGGCAAAGACATCGAAACTGATTTTCCAGTTTTTGCTGAACATTTCGACATCGCCGCCGAGACCGCCGGTATTTTCAAAGACGCCGAAACGCCCGGTAAACCAGCGCCAGGTGGCTGCATACTGCAAATTAAATTTGACGCTGTCGTCGTTGGTCGTAACGGTCTCGTAAACGGGGCCGGAAGTCGAGGATTCGGTCAAAACGGTCTTCGTCTTTGAAGTTCCGTGCGGGTCCATGACGAGCCCGAGATAATAGTATTTATTGAATGCCGGCTGGAGTTTGATGCCAAAGTCGACCTTAAAGGAATTGGCATTGACGAGATAGTCGCCTCGCAGGGCGATATCGACATCCAGATTGGAAATCGGCTTGAGCAGAGAATTGGCGCCATCGACGGTATCGGTACCGGATCGGATGAGTTCGCGGGTTTCGGTCAGAAGTGCCTGAGCCTCATTGGCAATGCTGTCATCGGTGAGCAGTTTCCCCACGGTGCCTTCGCCATTGTTGACATTTTGTGCGATGGTTTCGACATTCGAAAGCGTACGATCGAGTCGATCGATCGAAGCTCTCAGCTGGTCGAGGCTGCCCTGGGCAGAATCGAGCGTACCGCCGACACCGGAATCGATGTGATTGACGGTTATCCGAAGCTGACGCAATGTTTCGGACAGTTCCTGAGCCAGTTCAGTGAGCTCATGGTTGCCCGTTTCGGATATTTCAGAGGCATTCCTGGTAATCGTATCGACATTGGACAAGATGGATGCGATTTTTTCGGCATTTTCGTTGGTAATGGTGTTAATGCCGGCCATTGTCTCATTGAGATCATCGAGGAGTTTGGCGATTTTCTGTTGTCCATCATCACCCCCGAGTACTGTAGAAAGCATCTCGGTGACCTGAGAGACGTTTTTCATGATTCTGCCGGCATCGTTGAGCAAGGCTTCCGCGCCGCCGGCCTGAATGACATTGGGGACATTGTCGCCATTTTTAAGCAATTCGCCTTCGATACCCGGGGTGAGTTCGAGATGGTAATCGCCCAGAATTCCTGACAATTTTTTGACGACGGTCGCACCATTCCGGCAGTAATTCTCTTTTTCACAAATGCCGGTATACATGGGGACATCTTCCCGGACATTAAAGACAACATGGGCCCGATTATTTTCAAGTGCGATCGATACGACTTCCCCCACCTGAATACCGGCCACCTGAACTTGTGAGCGCACGGCCAGTCCGGTTGCATCTTCAAAATAGGCATGCAGCTCAATGAGTTCAGAGCCTTTTCCCCAGGAAGCGGAAAAGCGAATGATCATGACGATCGTCACGATGAGGCCAACGACAATGACGAGGCCAACTTTAAATGGGGCAGAGAACTTTTGCATCGAAATATGGGAAATACCGGCAATATCAAATGGTGCTACCAAATGATCATTGTCAGAAAATAATCGAGAATGAGAATGGTGACGGAGGCGAACACAACCGCATCCTTCGTAGCCTCACCAACGCCCTTGGCGCCGCCGCCGGCGAAATAGCCTTTGTAGCATCCAATGAAGCTGATCACGAGTCCGAATATGGCTGCTTTAATAAAGCCGCCAGTGACGTCGAAAGGATTGAGCAGGCTGTCGATCATGGCATCAAAAGAACCAAAATCCACACCGCCGATAAAAATTCCAACAAAATAGGAAGCGACAATACCTACAAAATCAAAGACTGCACATAAGACCGGCATCATGAGAACGGTTGCCCATACGCGCGGTACAATTAAATATTGAACCGGATCGACGGCCATGGTTTTCATGGCATCAATCTGTTCTGTGACGCGCATCGTTCCGAGAACTGTGGCCATTCCAGAAGAGGCACGGCCTGCCACCATGATGGCCCCAAGGACTGGGGAGAGTTCACGGCACAATGCCAGCGCAACGGTTGAACCTGTCAGTGTTTGTGCACCAAAAAGCCCAAATGCATAGTTGCACTGGTACGCAAGAATGGCACCAGTAAAAAATCCAGTCAAAATAATGATAAACAGGGAACCCCAACCGACGAATTCCATCGAGATGAGCAGCTGTTTTATTCGGAATGGTGGGCGAAACGTGGCCACCAGCATTTGACCAAACAGGTTCAGAAAATTCCCAAGAGATTTGAACAACTGAATGAACCATTCGCCAAGATTCTCAATCGCGTTTACTGCGCCATTTTTATGTTTTGGTTCATCCTGCAAGGTCTGTGACTCCGTTAAAGAGACCGAGAAAAAACGCTGCTAATATAACAATCTGCGTATTGGTTTTCTATTCCCTAAAATGCGTTTTTGGTGCTTGGTTCCGGTTGAAACGTCATGGGGTAGTTGAGACAACTTCGAAACGTAACGATTATTTGAGGTTGCTATTCATTATTAATTGTTTGTTTCCGGATTTCCAACACCTGAAACCTTGGGTTTTGTCGTACGAGTGTGGAGATTTTGCGAGCTGCTTTAACACAATCAAATCTTTAGTAATAACCTTAATAATCGCAGTTCAATCGCGCATTGCTCATTGCACATTGCTAATTTTATGTGCTATCGGATTAAACCTGTGGTACAAGCGTCTCGGAGTTTGATTGAAATCTGGCGATACCCACGATTATCCATTTTCATACAGACTTTTCAAAATAAGGTAGAGACCTTTCCATAGAGGGTAAAGCGAATGAAGCACGAGGCAAAATTTTCGGTAATATTGCCGGCAGGCAATTATGCCTCAGCACAAATAGAAACATTTGAGCAATTGGCAATACGCTATAATTTGCCCGTAAAATTGCCGCTCAATGCGGATCGCGCAGGCAATCTTATTGTCGCATCAGCGCTTTCATTGCGGGATGCCCAATTGCTCAGACGTCAGGTCGCAGGGCTTGGTTTCCCCGCCGATTGTGTGAGCGATGCAAGTGAATCACAACTGCTTGGACCAAAAGATGGCTCTATAGATACACTTGTTGTCGGTGCACTCGGAGTTCCAGATCCATCAACAGATTCGATTGGTGATCTGACATCGGACGCATGGTCCAGTCTCGAGATGCCATCATCGCTCGATCTGGGGCTGTCTGATGCTGCGGATGTCAGTGGAGTAGGGCGTTGGAACGAATCGAACTGGCTCGAACCGGATGATTCTGCCATTCCCGAAGAAACACCGACAAAAGAAAGCACACTCGGCATGAGTGCCATGGATTTGTTTGCTGCAGCTCAATCGGCTAACAGAATGTCAAATTCCAATCAAAGCCTGAATGCAGTCAATATCCTCGGCAATAAGAAACCTGCCATTGTTCACAGTGCCATGCAAGCACCCAAACCGGGCATGCCTCAGTTTAATGCATCATCCGACAGTAAAAGATCGACGGGGCTTCATGCATCTCAGCAAATCGGTTCGACTGCTGAAGTAAAAGCACAGGGCATTGCTGCACAGCAGCAGGCCACGCTTGACAACAAAGTTCTAAGTGATGCTCAGCAAAAGAATGCGGCTGCGGATCAGGCATCGGTTTTACCTGTTGTTCCACAGCAGACACCCGCGGCTCAGGCAGATTCTGCTAAAACGGCAGCGATTACAGCACCCCAAAATCTCATCGTATCTACTGAAAATAAAACAACAGCCATTCAGGCTCCCCAGACGAATACATCTGCAGAAGCTTCCAATCCTGCTGCAGAGGAAACAACTTCCTCTGAGAATAAAAAAGAAGAAGCTTCTGAGCAGACGAAATCAAACGCTCCAACTGAACATCGAGAAAAAGCAAAGATTCCTGCAAGTGTCATCCTGGCATGGATTCTGATTTTTATCGTCACAATTTGCCTGGTGATCGCTGTTTTCTATGCTTATATTGAGCCAAAAGAAATGCTGACGCCTTTGCTCAATCCCCTTTTCTAACAAGATCAATTTTATGCCATAAAGACTGTATTAAAGATCTGAATGATTATGCATTACCAATGGCTAATCCTTTGGAAGTGTCTGGATAATAATCCCGGAAAGTATCCTCTTCGGCCTTGTCAACGATTGGAGCACACCTAGATGCAATGTCCAAGATTGCATGGAACGCTTAGTTCTATTGTTTTGAATGCAGACCTGTCCTCGCCACTGTATGCCTATATGTGCTCTGAGTGTCATGGTGTCTGGATGCGTTCCCTCGAATGCCGTACCTTTCTTGGACTTGAATGCGATAAAATTGTTGCTGATTCCGAAGCTGCTTTTGTCGATCTCGCCTGTCCGCATTGTCAGACCAACTGCAGAATTTACAGACTTGAACTCGAAAATGGCAGTCAGATAGCCTTTCATGTCTGCCCCAGATGTGCATCCTGTTTTTTTGATGCCGTCCAGTTTAGTTTAATCGTTGGCCTTCAGCTTAAAGCTGAACGCGCTATCTCTGGTATGCTTGCCAAATCGCCCATTGACAATCTCGATATCAAATGCTGCGATTGCGGCGCTTCGGTTTCATCTCTCGAATCGCTTTATGATGCCGGCATTGGCTATTGCTGCCAGAGTTGTCATGCAAATCCTCCGATTTTATCCGAAAATAAACTACAAACCGTTCAGCTCGTCACATTCCATGATATGGAAATCAAGGTCGATCACTGGCAAATGTCTACTAGAAGCCGTATTGCCATTACACCCGTCGAACCTTGCCTGCTGGATGTACACATGTTTTCACTCTCTCCGCTTCAGCGCGTTGTTCGATGTGGACGAAGGAAACTGGCTCTGCACGGCAATTTGCGCAAGCATGTTGACGCTACCGAGGATATGCAGCATATCACCCCTTGGCACGTGTTCCTGAAACAACGCGGCGTCTCGGAAAATCTCAATCAACTCACTAAACTCGGTCAATTTGAACTCTCATTCAGTCCGCACAGCATCATTTTTGAATTGAATGCCAAACATGCGGGTACCGAAACAAAACTCAAATTCGAATGCATCGTCCGCCGTCTATTGCTCGCCTATGAACGATTCGTCGTTTTATCGCACCAATACAGTTTCAAAGATGATGCAGACAAATAGGGGAGTGATGTTTTTTGTTTTTATGTGAAAAAGCCTATTGCCTTTGGCAATACGGTTTTTTTCGGCCTATTGCCTTTGGCAATACGGCCTTTTTTTCTTGCATCAAATCTCCATTAAGTGTATCGAAAATATACGTACATGATCACATGTGGGCGTTTTGCCTACACAAGCGCATGTATTGCCTTTCTCACACGGGCTTTGTCATTTGAGTGCATGTGCACACGCGCAGGGCGCGGACAGAAGTCGCCATTTGGCAATATTTACTGCGTTTGGCTATCACTACGGTTTCTCGCTTGTCAGTCTTTACATTCAAATGGCATGCATTGACCTTAGGAAACCGTATGTTTACATTCGAATTTTTCGTTGAAGCTTTTGGCTATCTGGCTTCCCTCATTGTTGTCTTCTCTTTGACGCGCACAAGCGTCAAAAAACTATGGATTATCAATGGCATTGGCGCTATCGCATTCATTGTTTATGCTTGTATAATCCATTCCTATCCGACAGCTCTGATGAATCTTGGAGCACTCGTCATTGATGTGGTGCAGCTTTGGCGTCTTTATCACGTCCAAAACAGCTTTGAGCTCGTCAAAGCCGATCGCAATTCCGAGTATTTTAAGTGGTTCATAAACAAACACGCCGAGGATCTGAAGAAATTCTCGTTCAACGATGCTTACCAGAAAGCAGAACACTTATTGTATTTTGTTCGCAACAATGAAATCGCCGGTTTGCTTGGATATAACCAGAAAGATGACAATGCAGACATCGTCGTCGACTATGTTACGGATAAATTCCGTGACCGCCGCATTGGCCGTTATTTCTTCGGTAAAGAACATGAGTATTTTCGTTCACAGGGGATTAACGCATTTACAGCGAATACCACCAATCCCGCTCATGAGAACTATCTCAGGCAATTGCATTTTTTACATGTTTCAGGAAACCAGTGGGCAAAATCATATTGAACCAGCGTCGAGTCAACTCAAATCCCATCATCTTATGTAAACTCGCAGGGTATACAGTCTTATGGGGAATAAGACCAATCACTCGAAAACCATCAGAGCCTGCGATTTTCCAAGTAAATCCCATCATCTTATGTAAACTCGCAGAGCATACCGTCTTATAGGGTATAAGATTAATCACTCAAAAATACCCAATCTCACTCTACGAGTTTACAAGTCCCTCCGCCTTCATATTATGTAAACTCGCAGAGTATACCGTCTTATGGGGTATAAGATTAATCACTCAAAATTTAACCATTCTTCTTTTTTCCAAGTAAACCTCTGCGATTTTCTAAGTAAATCCCCCTCATATTATGTAAACTCGCAGAGTATACCGTCTTATGGGGCACAAGACCAATCACTCAAAATTTACCATTCTTCTTT
>JAGACY010000379.1 GCA_017613855.1 Pseudomonadota bacterium | reverse complement strand
ATTAACATTTAGCAGATATCAGTTATCAGATAGCAAATGGGGGATACTCAAGATTATTCCAAAAAGATTGAAATTTTTTTAGTTCAGAGTCGCCCTTTAGTTTTGCAAATCAATTACTCACTGCTCACTGCTCACTGCTAATTTTGTATACCATTCACAATGAACTTCAGAGTCGCCCTCTAGTTTTGCATTCCAATTCCGCATTCCGCATTATTTATAGCACCAAATATCCTTCATTTCTTTTTTGAAATCAGAACCATTCTGGGATTTGCGGTTTGATGACCCCGGGTCATTGGCATAAACGGTCGAGCCATCGTATTTATAAACGCAAATGAAATGCCCGCCGGTAGTCCAGTATCCAGCCCCCATTCTTGCCACGGCAAGCGCGCCATCGGCGAGTTTGGATTTGAGCGTGGACATATCATAAGTATGTGTGCATGACATGCCGTATTTGGCGCCAACGAATGGGAAGAAATCGTTGTCTGTACCATTATGGGCTGAACGATAACCATTGTCCACGCACATGGTACCCAGCGTAACGGGAGTCACAGAATTATTGCGCATAGACCAAACGACATCTGCTGCAGCCGTAGGACCGCAACCGCTCGACTTATAGGTTTGCGAGCTATCGCCTATGCTGGTAAACGGCAGACTTGCCCAACGTGAGTCATACTGTTTATAGTCGATGGTACCGTTCGAAGTGACACCGCCGGGCGTTCCGTCACCGGAACCGATTTTTGTACAGTATTCAGCACTAATCCAGCCTTCTTTGCCTTCGTATTCAATGCGATACCAGCCGTCTTTTTCTTCGAGGACAGTGACCTGCGATCCCTGCGAAAGCGATCCGATTTTGCCGTAGCTGGTCCCGGGGCCGCTGCGGACATTGAGAACTGAAGCGGTAATATAAACCTCAAAAGACGAACTGCTCGAGGGATCCTCTGAAGGCGTTTCGGGGATGGTTGTCGGATCACTGCTCGTAATCTCGATATAATCGGCATTCACATAACCTACGCCGCCATTGTATTCAATCTTGTACCAGTTGCCGACTTTCTCAATGATAGTGACAGTCTCTCCTGGCCCAAGTGAACCAATGATACTGCAATCGGTGCCTGCACCATCGCGCACATTCAGATAGCTCGTTACGTTGACCACCTTTCCTGTCTGAGTCGTATTTTCCGGTTCAGACGGCGTCTCTGGCGGATTCTCGGGTTCCGGTTGCTGGGATGGCGGATTTTCCGGGTCCTGAGTTGTCGTCGCAGCATCCTGATAGGTCGTGTATTTCTGGCATACATACCCAAATCCCGTACCATATCCAATCTTAATCCACTCGCCTTCATCCGCATACACTGAAACGGTCTTACCCTTGGTCAAACCGCCAATGCGCGCATAATTCGTACCGGGCCCCTGACGAACATTGAGCGCCCCGCAAGTCACGGTCGCTGTACCGATCGGATCATCCATCTTGACGATCGAACCACCCGAACTCGTTTTACCGGCACCAGAAGGCGCTCTGCCTGTTATTATTTTGGATTTTGTAGTTAATCCTCTTAAAGTCGATTGTTTTGTCGCAGTCATAGTATTCTCTTCCTATGTCATTATCCAGATAGACCTGTTGCTCAAAATACACGGAAAATCGCTTTTTTTAAACAGAAATTGTGTTTATTTTGGTATCATTACGTTATAAAGTAGCGTCAAGATATCGCAGGATGCGATCCTATCATGAACATGGATGTCCAATTATGCTTAAAATACTGCCGATTGCTGCCAATTCATTGCCTATTGCTGCCATACACCTGACAATGCTTGGATTGGCCCTTACAATGGGATGTGCAGCCCCCGCCACAGCCGACAAAGAACCCATCCAGCGGGAAATTGTTACCATTTCGGCTGAACAGGCGCCCGAAGTTGTTGCCAAACAAAGTGCGCTTAAAGAAGAGAGAAAAGACGGAGTACTCCAAAACACCGGCCAATGTCGCCCGATTCTCCTGACAGATCCTGTCTTTGATAATGCAAATGCGCTCAAAGCCTGGCAAGCCTACCAGAACAATCAGTTTGGCGAGGCTGCAAGCCAATTTTCTTCCCTGACCCAAGACACTTCCCTCTCTAAGTCAGACCTTCAAAAGGTCTACTTTCTTGCAGCACTTGCAGCACAAAAAAATGGTGATCCCGCAGCTGCAGCCGACTGGATGAAAAAAGCACACGAGTTTTCTGCTCCATTAAAACGCGCCTCCGCCGTATATGGCACAAAATTCGGTTACGAAGCAAAAAAATGGAGTGATATCGTCGATTTCACCGAAACCCTTCTTGCCTCCGACGATTACCGCACATACCGCGGCATTGCACTCACCAATCTCGGAAAATACGAAGCGGCCATCTCAGAATTTGAACGCATCGAAAAATACCCCAAAAACATTCGTCTCGATGCACTCGACGCCAAAGCACGTGCCCAATCTGAAACTTCTCAGCTCAAATCTGCCCTCGAAACTTATCGGCGCATCTATGAGCTCGACCCCAATTCCCCACAGGGACAGGTCGCCCAGGATGCCATCCTGGCTCAAAAAGATAAATGGCCCAAAGGTTTTGTATTTCCAAGACCGACGCAAAAAGCGGATGCCTCCAAATCAGCCCGCGAAATTGCCGAAGGGCACTTCAATGCACATCGTTCCGAAAAAGCCATTGCTGCTTACACAAAACTCCTCAAGGATGACAAAGCCCGAAAGGATATTCCCAATATCTGCGACGATCTTTACGGAATTGCGCGAAGTCACGTCAAACTCAGATCACACTCCAAATCCCTGCCTTTCTTTAAAGAAGCGCTCGAAACCTGCAAAGATACGGATCTGCACGTCAAAATTCTCTATTCTGCCGGCAAAGCCGCATGGAATGCCGGTGAGAATGCACAGGCTATTGCATGGTACCAGCAAATCATCGACCAGTACCCCAAGCATTCATACGCCGATGATGCCTACCATTACCAGGCACAAATCCTGACCGGTCAGAACAAACCCGATGAAGCCCGCGAAAAATTAAACGCACAAATCAAAACGTATCCCGATGGCGACATGGCAAAAGATGCCTATTGGATGCTGCTCTCCGATTTGCTCGATCGCGGTGAAAATGCTCAGGCCGTCGCTTTTGTCGATGAAAATATCGAACATGCCGGCGAATCCGATCTCTATTCACAAGGCAGATTGCGGTATTTCCAGGGACGTGCCTACGAAAAGCTCAACAATAAAGAAGCGGCTGTCCAGAATTACCTCAAAATTCTCGACGAATATCCACTGTCTTACTATGCCATGCTCGCTCTCGGACGTCTCGAAGCTATCGACAACGCACAAGCCAAAACGTGGATCGAAACCTATCGTACGACGACCTATCGCCCCGAACAGGCACTTGATTACTGTTTCCAGGTCATCCCTGGCGAGACTTCATTTGTTGCCGCACAATCGCTCACACAGCTTGGCCTCTACGAAGATGCACTCGACGAGATCAATCCTCTCCTGGCCAGCTCCGACGAGCGCGTAACTTACGAAGCACGCCTGGCCCGCGCCATTCTCCTGCAAAAGAATAACCAAATCTCAGACAGTGCAAGACTCGCTGCCGGATTGCTCAACCCACAGTCAGATCTCATCTACCACAGCTATGCACCATGGCTTTTGGCCTATCCCAAACCCTGGTCGCAAATCGTTACCGGGGCCGCACAACCCGAAAGTACGCTCTACTACACCACTTACGCCATCATGCGCGAAGAGAGCTACTATAACCCCAAGGCCGAATCATGGGCCAACGCACGCGGCCTCATGCAGCTCATGCTCCCGACTGCACAGTCAAGCGCAGTCGATGCCGGCCTGCCCAAACCCTCGGCTGCCGATCTCTTTAAACCGGAAATTTCTATCCCCATCGGCGCTTCCTACATCGACAAACTCAATCGCATTCTCGTTCCCCATCCCATGTTTGTACTCCCCGGATACAATGCCGGACAGGGCAACGTCGGCAAATGGATGACCCGGTTTGCCGATATCGAAGTCGATATGTACGTCGAAAAAATCCCCTTCAAAGAAGCTCGCCATTATGCCAAACGCGTCGGCACAACCCTTTGGCGCTATCGCTGGCTGTACGATGAAAATATGCCCAAACTCTTCGATCCCGCTCAAAAAGTGGGTGAGTTGAAGTAAGCGCGGCTTTTTGCCTTCGGCAAATACGCCCTGCGGACGCGGCTATTTCGGCTAAAGCCGAAATACACCGCGTCAATACTGTGTCTTTTCAAATTCCCGTATTTCTGCATATATT
>JAGACY010000378.1 GCA_017613855.1 Pseudomonadota bacterium | reverse complement strand
TACAAAGATGGCCATGCGTGGTTTTTCTTCGCTAAAATAGAGGCTAAAAGTCATCTGATATTTTTGGGCATAAAGCGTGTCGAAATAATCATGTATCTTATCGCGCGGAATGATGAATTCAGTCAAATCCCACTCGAGGCGCATAAAAAACATATTATCGATATGATCGACATATTGATCGAGATCGACGATATTCCCCTGGTTATCGGTAATAAACTTCGTAACATCTGTAATGATGCCATGGGCATCCGGACAATGCAAAAGCAATATGGCTGTTGGTGCTTTCATTTGAATCCTTTTTATGTGGGAGAAATCATTCTTTTGATACAAAAGAAAATTACCTCTCACGCCCCTTTCCAAAAGGCAAACAGTTGTTGATTTTTTGCAGGGGAATCCTGTTTTATCTTCGAGACAATCATGTCATTCAAGATGAATGACACGCAGGCGTTATTAGCACAAAAGGGGTGGAATTTCACGTTTTAAAGCCGCGCGCGTATGTTCGAAGAGCATAGCGCGCGGCCAAGCCGCGTATCCGGCAAAGCCGGACAGCGGAGAATAAAGCGCGCATTGCCGTCAGGCAAAAGCGCGTCGCAAAGCGCTTTAAAAAAAAACGGATACAGGATAAGATACGCAGCGCCATAACGGCTTATGATGGAGATAAAAAATGAGAAAAGCACTTTTGATTACATCGTTTGCAATGATTGGATTGTGTGGCTGTTCGAAAGCACAGACGCCCGAAGTCGTCGAGACGCCGGCGGCAAACGCACCTGAAGCCCAGGCACCGGAAGGTGAAGCACCGGCTGCGCAGGATGAGAAAAAAGCAGATGCCTCAGAATGCAAGCGTCCGGATGCCACCATTGACGAGAAAGCCTGGTCAGATGCGAGCAACAGTTTTAGCCTGAATCTTTTGAGAGCAACGAGCAGCAAACTGAGCAATACCGTGGTTTCTGCCTACTCGGTTGAACGTGCATTCGGAATGGTACTCGAAGGTGCATGCGGCGACACAGCAAAGCAAATGCAGACGTCATTGAGCATGCCGGAAGCGGGCAATCTCGGTGAAATGGGTTCAAATGTTGAAAATAAGCTTCTGGGAAGCCTAAGTGACCCGGCGACCATTCAAATCGACAACAAACTTTGGCTCGAAAAGACATATACGCTGCTTGAGAGTTATACCGCCCGCATGCAGACAGCTTATCATGCCGAAATCAACCAAGTTGATTTTGTGAAGGAACCTGAAGAAGCGCGCAAAACCATCAATGCATCGGTTGCCAAATCGACGATGGACAAGATTCAGGATATTTTACCTGCCGGTTATATCATGCCGACGACACGATTGGTTTTGACCAATGCCATTTATTTTAAAGCGCCCTGGCGCGATACTTTTGAACCGGGTGTCACCAAAAAAGAAGATTTTAAGACAGCAAACGGCCCGGTTCAGGTCGATATGATGTTCCATACCAAGAAACATCATGTGTTTTTTGGAGAAGGCTACAAAGCTGTTGCAATGCCTTTTTCGAGCAGCAGCTATTATCTCGCCATTATTTTGCCGGATCTTGCCGATGGTCAGGATGTCAACGAAGCACTGATGAAAGTTGAGAATTCATTGACAGCAGCATCACTTCGCAAAATGAATGATGAAATGGAACAATACATGGTCAAATACAAAGTTCCGAAATTCCGCGTCGAATTTGGTGCATCACTTCGTTCTCTGCTTCAGAGTATGGGAATGATTCTGCCCTTTAGCGACAAAGCTGATTTTTCGGGAATTACGAGCTTAAACGACCTCATGATATCGGATGTTTTCCACAAAGCCTATATTGATATCGATGAGAATGGTGCCGAAGCAGCAGCAGCAACTGCAATCGTCATGCGCACCAAATCGATGGCACGTCCGCCCATAGACAAACCTCTCGAAATTACCGTCGATCATCCATTTACCTTTGCTTTGATGGATAAACAGACGGGAACGGCTCTGTTTATGGGTCGTGTCGTGAGTTTTTAACTCACGGTTATGTCTATAGCGCCCCTATGGGGCGCTAAAAAAAACGTCCCTATGGGGCGTTTTTTGTGGGGTACGGCTTAAATACGATCTTCCTGGTGTTCACGCAGAATTCTTTCGCGTTTTTTATCCCATGCTTCGCGTTCTTTTTCGGCACTGGCCTGTGCTTTTTTAACGGCATAGGCATCATCGGAGCATTTGGAGATATTGAGTAAAACGCCGGTTGCAAACATACACATGAGAAGGGAAGATCCACCGAATGAGATGAAAGGCAGTGTCAAGCCTTTGGTTGGCAGAAGTCCGGAGATAACGCACAAATTCACGGCCCCCTGCAACGTAATAATGAATGTGATCCCGAATGCGGCATATCGCCCGAAATAATCCCGTGCCCGCATGGAAATCAGGAATCCCCGCGAAGCAAATGCGAGATAAAGCACGAGAATAATTGCAACACCGACGAATCCCAATTCCTCTGCGATAGCAGTCCCGATGAAGTCGGTATGCAATTCGGGAACAAATCCGAGTTTTCCCAAGCCTTCGCCCAAGCCGCGCCCAGGGAGGCCACCGGAACCAATGCTGATGAGGCTTTCGACGAGCTGATAGGCACTTGTGTCCTGATTGGCCCAGGGATCGAGGAATGCCAGAAATCGTGCCATTCGGTAATCGGCCATGGCAATTGCGAACCCGCCGCCAACGACGCACAAGGCCAATCCTATAATAATGTAGATAAGCCGCGTTCCTGCAAAAAAGATCATCGCTCCCATCAGAGTTGTAATCAAAACGCTCGATCCGAAGTCGGGCTGCAGCATGAGCAACCCGATGACCAACCCGACAAAAAGCAGGTGGGGCACGACACCAATCATAAAAGTTTTGATTTTATCCTGTTTTTTGGCCATCGAATACGCCAGCACAAAGACCATGGTTATTTTGGCGATTTCTGCTGGCTGAATATTGAACGAAGCGAGTCGAATCCAACGCCTGGAGCCGTTAACGTCGGTACCGATGACGAGTACGAGTGCAAGCAAGATAAGTGTTGTAATAAAAATGGGATAGACCAGACGTTTATACCAACGATAATCGAATTTGAGCCCAAAGATGAGCAATCCAAATCCGATAAGAACATAGACGATCTGCCTTTTGAGGAAAAACATGGCATCACTGAAATTC
>JAGACY010000377.1 GCA_017613855.1 Pseudomonadota bacterium | reverse complement strand
ATCTTTATTTTCTCCGCATGCTCTGGCTGTATCTACTTCGCATTTATCTTTGTCATTAGATCTGTGATAACCATTTATGCAATCCGTAATGATACAATAACCATCTTCGCATCCCATACTTAGGATGCCTTCGCCGGATTCGCATTCGGTATAGGGCTCACCACATCGTGTGGAAGAGTCTTCTTCGCAGGGTAAATAGGTATCATTCTCATTTTTTTGATTATAGGTATGAAAGCCCGGGTTGCATGCATTGGCAACGCAAATATCATCCTCACAAATGCCACTGAGCCAGCCAGGTGTTTTGGTACAATCCGTTCCACCGCAGGATTTGGTGTTATCGGGAAGACACTCTTTCGTGTTATCATCGACGTGATAGCCTTCTATGCAGAAGATGGCAGCACATTTTCCATCAATACATGCGGCAGTTTTTGAATTTGGTATATTTTTTGTCTCGCAGGGAGAATTGCATTCTCCGCAGTTCATATTATCCGTCATGATATTATAGCATTCATTGTTGCATCGGACGTAATCACCAGTACATTCAGTTTCCTTCATCTCACAATAATGCTCTTTTGTGGTGTTATCATTCATGCATCTCATGTCCTGAGGACAGATACTGTATTTAAAAGCGAGATAGTACAATTCTGCCTGATTGCCCGTCAGTCCGCAGCAATCTTTTTTGGACGTGCAATTGTCACTTGTACATTTGATGGTTTCGCCGGAATCTTCTTCGGATGTAAACTGAATATAGGACAGGATGCGATCAGCGTCAGATACATCCGTGGTTGTTTTGGCCGGGCAATATACAGCGGTTTGAGGATCGGGGGCTATTTTGTGCATTTCCGTGTCCTCGAGAACACAACCGAAAGAGGCGGCAGCGATGGCTGCCAATATCATCGCAAATGCGTGTTTTTTCATATCTGTCCTTCGCTTTGACTGCATGCTTATGATGCGTGTTGATGTCGTCGTGATTCGCTTTGTGTTAAGTCATTTGGTATGAGATGGCAAAATATTATTATTTTGAATCGGTGCATCTATAGTAATAATCCGGATAAGGATCGTCTTTTCTTGCACAATACTGTTTGGGTTTACATACGCTTGGGTGATGGATGGTTTCTGATGTTGGATAAGTGAGTATCGATTTAGTGCTATTGCAGCGTTCTTCACAGAATTTGGTAAAGGGTGTGTCTTTATTCCAGTTATTTCCTTCTTTTAAACATGAGGCGATATTTGTGTTTTTGGCATACAATCCGCAGTTAATATACTCATCTGTGCAAGCCCTGCAATCCTTGAGGCCATATTCGGCCAGTTTAATTTCGCAGCCATTGGCTTCGTTATTGTCGCAGTCTTTGTATCCGGATTCGCATGTTCGGCATGCGGACCAGTGCCTGTCGGAAAGTAATAACTCGCATCCGTTGTTTGAGTCATTATCGCAATTTTCATATCCCTTTTTGCAGGAATAGATACATGATCCGTTGCAGGTCACATTCATATTGGGCCTGTCCGGACATTTGTTGCCGCAGCCATTGCAATTATCAACATCTGTTTTAATATTAACACATCCGGAATTGCACAATGCCATGTCACCGGTACAATTTTCTATACACTTTCCGTTTTGGCACAGTGGCTTAGGCTCAACACATTTGAGATTGGGGGCCCCGCAGTTATTGATGTCATCTTTTTGACAGGGAACAAATTTTGAATCGACGAACTGATTATAAGGATGGTATCCCTGTGCGCATGCGTTTGCGTGACAATTGCCTTTATCGCAATAGCCGTCATTATCCTGATAATCATCGTCGCCGTCTCCCCATGCAGCGAGAGCATAGCAATCTGCGTTGATAGCACCGCATGCCCGAATGGTATCCGCTTCACAATTTGTATTTTCCTGATTGGGATGGAATCCCGGTTCGCAGTTTTCTATCTGACATTTGCCATCCTTGCATTTGGATGTTTTGGCGTTTTCGGGGATGCTGCATGGTACTGGCGGTTCACCACACCGCAAATTGCTGTCTTTTTCACATGCCAGATATCTGTCATCTTCGTTTACGCCGTTAAGAATATGATAATCGACGTCGCATTCGTCAGCGACGCATTTATCATCGAGGCATTCCCCTTTAATCCATCCGGCAGAATCGGAGCAGTAGCGTCCAGCGCAGGAAAGTTCAGATTCCTGTGTACAAGTGTTTTGATTCGAATCGAGGAGATAACCTTTTTTGCAACGAACGAGCGTACATATTCCTTCAATGCATGATACTTGTTCGGCGTTGGGGATGGTGTTCAGATCGCATGGAGAATTACATTTGCCGCAATGCTTTACATCCGTGTTAAGATCTGCACATTCATTGCCGCATTTTGCTTTATTTGCTGAGCATTCCAACTGTTCCGGTCCGCAATAGTATTTTTTTTCATCATCTCTTAAGCAAATTAAATTTTGTGGGCAGATCCGATGTGAAAAAGCGAGAAAATACTTTTCGGCATATTTTTTATTCAGTCCGCAGCAATCTTTTTTAGAGAGACATTCATCTCTTGAGCATAATTTTCCTTCCTGTTCCTCATCGGCATTTTTTGTTATCTGAATAAAATCGAGTTCAGCTTTATTAGAATCGTCAGGACAATAGACGCGATGTTCGGGATCATCCGTAATTTTTTCGATATCCCATGTATCGAGTGCGCATCCGCATAAACTATAAGCTGTGGCAACCCACAGGATATGTTTAGCTAATTTAAACATTTTGAACCTTTATATGTATTTACGCGATGATTCTTTGCTGTTCCCTTGTGAATTCCGGGGCGTTGCGGGGCTTTGCCCCGCAGTGGGGGTAGGCGCGTATCGCGCAGCGATAGCGCCGCAGGGGGCGGCTGCCCCCTGTCAAAAAGGCGATATCAGGTCTGATTAATATTACGTTATGAATCAGCATAGTGTAAGAATTGTTTTCGCAACAGAAGCCATTCGCGCGTTTCCTCTTCGAACGGCTCAACAATTTTATAGGGATTACATTGAGTTTCAATACTTTTGCGAATGTTATCATTGCCAAAAAGCAGATCGATGGCGAGTCTGTCGTTGACAAATTCGTAGGTTTCGGTTCGCCAGGCAAATTCTTCGTGTAATGCGTGCATGACGCAGAGAATGGCAATGCCGGTGAGCACCGGTTTGAACGTATTTCTGTCTGTGACATGCATTTCGAGTCCATGGCAGGTTTTGAGCGCATGTTTTTGGAACATGGGTTTAAAATCGAGCGGTCTGAAGGCAATGCCCGGCAGATTGAGCAATTTGAGGGCGGTGCATACGGCATTTGAGTTGACCCATGGAGCCCCAAAGACTTCGAAAGGCCGCGTCGTACCTCTGCCTTCTGAAAGATTTGTTCCTTCGATGAGGCACATACCGGGATAGATAATGGCAGTTTCGATATTTGGCATGTTTGGCGAAGGCATTGCCCAAAAACAGCCAGTCTGGTCGTAGTAAGCCTTTCGATCGTACTGATTCATCCATGAGATATGGAGATTCTGGCGATTGGGTGTATTTTCGAGTGTGCACCACATGGAAATGAGCTCGCCTGCGGTCATGCCATGTCGCGTCATGACGGAGCGCATGCCAACAAACGAGTGGAAATCGGGCTGTATGAGATTGCCTTCGGTTTGTGTGGCGTTAATGGGGTTTGGGCGGTCAATGAAATAGACGTGAAGGCCTTTTTTGAGGGCAGCCTGTGTGAGGAATAGAGCAGTATAGACGAAAGTGTAATAGCGTGCCCCCACATCCTGGATGTCGATGATGACGGCATCCAGATCATCGAGGAGTGCATCGTCCGGGCTGAGTGAGTCGAGGGAATGGCCGTAGAGGCTAATGATATTGCGTTCGACAATGGTATCAAATCCGTGATCGACGCCTTCCATATCCTGAGCAGCGCCCCAGAGTCCATGTTCGGGGGCAAAGATTTTGACAGGATCTATGCCATGCCTGCGCAGTGCAAAAATAATATGTTCTCCCGTTTGTGTGACACTTGCAGCATGGGCCAGTACAGCGGTTCTGCATTTGCTGAGTTGTGTGAGAAGTGCGTCGTTTGCGAGGAGAACTTCAAGTCCGGTTTGCATCATTTTGCCTTTGTAATGGGGATGTTCGTTATTAGGTTATTGTCTGCAGCTATGCCGCAGACTTCGGAGTGGGGAGGGGGTTATTATTGTGAATTCTACCAGAAATCGTCATAGGCATTGGAATCTTCTTCGAGGCCATATTTCTTTGTGGCATAGGAATAAACTTTGTCCATTCGGATGAGGTAGCATTTATACTTGCTCGTTCCGGCCCATTTAGAAGATTTAAAATCGCCGAAGGTATATCTTGTTGTATGATTTCCATACGGATTTGAGGAGCTGGAGGTCGCTTCGGATACATAAACATATTTTACTTTTCCGGCGTCATCTCTAGCTACACCTGCGACGATAGCAACATGGCCGGAGCCCGTTGTGCCATCATCTTTTTTATAAGTTCCATGCCAAAGAACGTCGCCAGCATGAATCTCATCATCTTTTACTTTTTTAGCTTCGATATAATCATTGGCAGTATTGAGATCTTTAAATTTTTCGATGACATTATCGTGAACGTTATTGCCATTAAATCCCCATGCTTTTGTTTCGGATTTTTTATTAAAATTAGAATCGGCAAACATACTGGTTTTCCAATCGCCGGCATTAAAGCGTCCATTTCTCAAAGACCATGCGACAAAGCCGGAGCATTCGAGTCCGATTGGTTTGCTTCCTTTGGGTTGAGTACATGCCCATGGTGTAGATTTTGTAGAAATGACTTTTTCATTTGTATGGCTGTTATAGACATTGCTTGTCAGATTTAATCCATAGATACGGACATCGTCGGGATTATCTGCCTTATCGTATTTTGTCCATGCAAAATGACTGATCATGGTAATGGAATTTCCATCGAAATCAGCCATACGATAGGGGAATGTGAATGGGAATTGCATGGCCAGGAAACGGATGGCCGCAACGACACTTGCACGTGTGGGATAATAAACGAGTTTTCCGTCGACTTCTTTGGCAATCATTTTGGGTTGAACGAATTTTTCATATAAATCTCGGTTAAAGACAGCAAGATTATATTCGTTGTAATAATTGCATTTAAGTGCACCCTTTCTGTATTTTTTGATATCGTCATAATAATCATTGTGACGGAGTGCGAAGTATGGCTTGATATAGGCTTTAGCTGTTGCTTCAATATCTTCATGCGTATTGGATGTCACTTTGATATCAATTTCGCCGGCGAGTGTGGAAATTCCCTTTAAGGTCAGGGTATCGGTATCCAGTCCCGAGGCATTGACATATTCGGTAATGGCTTTGCTTTCTTCATTTGGCGTGACATTGGTCCCTTTCCAGGTGACGTCTCTTTCGGTGGTATTGGGTGGATCGTAGATAACTTTGAGCTGGACAGTAGATTCGAGCATGACATCGACGCTGCCAGTGACATCCTCGCCGACGGCAATGGCAATTGATTTGAGTGGGACAATGCATTGGCCGTTTTCACGGAGATAGCCATTATCGCATGAATCTATGGTATTGATTTGCGTTGCGACACATTCTCCGGCGACACATGAAGTTCCCTCGGCGCATGTTTTAACAGCACCATTTTCGAGGCATTCAGTCGTGTAACAAATGGGCAGTCCGGAAGCAGCCAGGAAACAGGTTTGCCCCTGGGGGCAATTTGTACTGTCACAGGCATTCATTTCACGGCAAGCATTGTTGTCGCATTTTTGTGTATCGGTGCAGATCTCCTCGCCACAAAATTCGCTGTTTTCATGGCAGACATCGTGAAAGCAAGTTTGTGTATCTCCGCAGACGATTCCGCCGCATAAAATGGGTTTGCATTCTCCATTTTCACATTGTTCTTTTTCGCCGCAGAGTTTGTTTTGGCATGGATCGATGATTTGGCAGGTCGTACCGTTGCATTCCTGTCCATCGGGGCATCCGGTATCCTGGCATGTGATTTCAATACAATCGCCAAGCACGCATTTTTGCCCCTCTGGGCATGTTTTATTTGAGCAGTCCGTCGAGTCGACACAGGTGTGTTTTTCGCAGGACGATTTTCCCGGGCAATCTTTATCTTCATTGCATTCGACATCATCCGGATCGGTGCATACCCCATGGATACATAATTTTCCGACGGGGCATCCGGTTTCGATGCATGAAGAATCGCCCAGTTCATCTTCACCGGGCCCCTGTTCAACGCATACGCCCTGAGAACAAACGAGTCCGTTTTCGCATGCGGGGCTGCAGTCTTTGTCAATATGAGCGGTCGTCGATTCCTGATCGTCGCAGGCTGTCATCATGCAGGCAGCAAAAATACACAAGAAAGCGTTTTTGGCCAGATTTCTTTTCATGCGGCACCTCTCATTTGTAAAATGATGATTATGTCAGAAATCATCGTATGCATTGGAGTCTTTATCGAGATTATACTTTTAAGCGGCGTATGAATAGATGTTATTCATTCGGATGAGATAACATTTTTGCAGCAATTTATATTCATTACTGTTATTGCATGAAGGCATAAGGCATGCGGAAGGTAAACACACAAATGCAGTTCCGGACAGACAGTCTTTCATACGGTACCTCCAGGCAGTCTCATGCTCATTCTATCGCAGTGCCGCAAAACGACAAAGCATTTTAATTATAGCGATTTGGAATGAAAATAGCGAAGCAATAAAGCATTATTCCGGCGAGAATATTAATCCTCAGCCACAGCTTTGCCCGAGAGCTCACTTAAAAGTCATTTTTATTTAACTTTTTCGTCTACAAGGTGGTGACGATTGTGAGCCCCCGACGCTGATTCAACACAGGCCTGTCAATCAATTGAAAATATATATTGTAATGATGTGATGCGGTGGAGATTACGGTTATGTGCGTGATCTATTCTTTGCATTGTGCCGCATATTTATTGATGATGGCGTCTGCTTCCTGTCGGCATTCTGTATCCCGGAGGCCTTTTTCGATAGCCAGTTGATATAGATCGTATGCTTCACAGTAGTTTTGTCTCTGAGCGGCTTTGGCTGCCATTTTACAAAGATCCTTGATGTCCACGGCAGGCTGTGCTTTTTGAGAGGCAGCTGATTGAGAAGGAGGTAACTGATTATGACCAGGCTGATTCTGCAGATAATGATGTGAAGTATCTGTGGGCGATGAATATTTTGTTAATATATACCACATTCCCTGGCAGGTGCAGAGTGCGAGGATTGCAAGCAGGATGACGATAGTTTTTCGATTGTTTTTTTTCTGGGGTTTGCTCGCTTCCTGTTGATTGACGACTTCTGCGTTTGTATTCGGAATTGGCGGCTGTGCCTGTGGCAATGGGGCTTGCAAAGGATTTGATGGTGCCGGATTTTCTGATAAAGGCTTGAAATCGGGTGTTACGATTGGAGTAATCCTGGCATCGATCTGTGTCTTGTTTTTAAATTCATTTGCAATTGAATCGAGTGCCTTTCCGAATTCGACACAATTATGATAACGATCTTCGGGTTCGATAGCCCATGCTTTGCAAAAGACTTCGCCAACTTTGTCATAGAGCAGAAAATTGGCCACCGAGAGATTACCCGCACAGTGGTGCATCATGGCCTGAAAAGCTTCGCCAGTGATTGCCGGAACTCGTGTGAGCGCTTCAGAGATGATCAGCGCGACCTGGTAAACATCAATCGCAGCGGACACATCCCGCGATCGAATATATTCGGGTGCAAGATAGCGCGGTGTACCGACAATTTGTCCGTCGCTCGTGAGTCTCATGGCTTCGTTTTTGAGATAAGCGATGCCATAGTCGAGAATTTTCATGCATTCATTTTGGGTTCCCGGATTGACGATAAAAAAGTTATCGGGTTTGAGATCTTTATGTACTACGCCGATTTTGTGTCCTGCAGCCAGTGCATCGACGACGGGTCTGAACAACATGAATGCACGTCTTGGTGATAGAGGGCCATTCTTTTTGAGTTCCGTAGTCAGATCATGGCCATGCAATAGCTCCATCACGATAAAAGGTTGTCCGGTATCCTCCATATAGCCAAAATCATAGGATTTTGTGACATTTGGGTGATGAATGTCAGCGGCGATTTCAGCTTCTCTGAGAAAACGCTTTGAAACTTTTTGGTCGCCGCATTTTTTAAGATCCATGACCTTAATGGCCACTTCCTGGCGGTCTTCGAGGCGGAGTGCGCGGTAAACCGTTGCAAAACCGCCCGAACCTATGACATTGACAATTTCGTATTGTTCCTGGATACGATATCCTTTGGGGAGAGCGACAGTCGTTACGTCCAGTCCGATTCTCGTTTTGGTCTGCTCAATTTCATTGAGTGCCCGTGTTACGGGATTGGCGGGATCTAAGCTTGGCGGCGGATTATCCAGCTTTGGCATTGGCGGATTGTCCAGCTTTGGCATTGGTGGATTATCCAGCTTTGGCATTGGTGGATTCTCTTTCTGCTTCAGCGGGGATTCACTTACCAGAGTATCACCTTCCATGTCGTTGAGGTTTAGTGCGGAATAATCTGTCGAGGAAACGGCATCCAGAATCGATGTGTCGACAAAGCCGATGTCGGAAGGCAGATCGGAATGATTTGCATCTGCTTCGGGCGTTTTCTCTAAACCATCAGCGTTATTTGATATTTTTGGGGAATTTTCCATTTGAGTCTTTGACCGTTCAGAGAATGAAACCCAGAAGAACTGGATTTATGTTTGAGGTTACGGTTTAAACTGAGACCATATCTGCCCAATTATTACCTGTTTTGAGTTCGACGCGCAAAGGGACTTTTATATTGGCTGCGTTTTCCATGGCATCAATGAGAATTTGCGATGTTTTTTCGACTTCTTCGTTTGGGCATTCGAGCAGCAGTTCATCGTGCACCTGAATGAGCAAACGCGCATGCAGGTTGTGTTCGTGCAGCAATTGTTCGAGTCGGATCATGGCACGTTTGACGATATCGGATGCCGATCCCTGAATCGGTGCATTTGTAGCGACGCGTTCTCCGAAAGCGCGTTCGACAGGGCGATCGCTGTATAATTCGGGCATAGCCCGTCGATGTCCCAGGAGTGTTCTCGTTTCGCCGGCTTCTTTTGCATTTTCGATTTGCTGATTAAAGAAGTCAGAGAGTGTTGGGAACTGAGCATGAAACTTTTCGAGGAATGCTTTCGCTTCTGTTTTGGGATAGCCGGTTTCGCGGGCAAGTTTTTGCACTCCCATACCGTAAAGCAAACCAAAGTTAATCGTTTTTGCCAACCTTCTTTGTTCTTTAGTGACTTGTTCAATGGGAATTTCGAAGAGTGTGGCAGCTGTTCGTGCATGGACATCTTCGCCATCGAGGTAGGCTTTTATGAGAACCGGATCTTTAGAAAACGCAGCCATGAGTCGGAGTTCGATTTGACTATAATCGGCACCGATAAACGTAAATCCGGGTTTTGCGACAAAACATCGTTTGATCTGTCGACCGAGTTCTGTACGTCCGGGTATGTTCTGCAAATTGGGATCTGAGCTTGATAAGCGCGTCGTTGCCGTGACGCATGCATTAAAACGCCCGTGTATTCGGCCGGTTTGTGGATCTGCGAGTTGTGCCAGGGCCTCTGAATAAGTGGATTTGAGTTTACTGGCAGCACGGTATTCCGAAATGATTTTGGCAATGGGATGGTCGATAGAATCGAGTGTTTCCTGGTCTGTCGAAAGGCCATGAATACTTTTCTTTTTGGTTGCCGGGACGAGTTTGAGCACTTCGTAAAGGAAATGTGCCAATTCCTTTGGGCTGTTGATGTTGAATGGTTCGGTGCTGAAGGCATGGGCTTCGGCATCGAGGCGTTTTAGGGTTTCTTCGTAAGTTTTGGACAGCTGATGAAGCGCCTGAACATCGATGGCGACGCCATAAAACTCCATTTTTGCCAGGATTTTTGCCAGCGGCATGTCGAGATTGAGGAAAAGATCTGTGAGTTTATTTGCCTCAAGTTCAGCCGGCAGTTTTTCGGCAAGCTGCAGAATGAGCTGTGCACGTGGCCCCGATGCATTTGCTGCCGCCTGAAGTGGAGTCAAGCCATCCATGGTATGACAGCTTTTATGAAGTGGCTGCAGTTCATAACCGAGATATTCGTGGGAGCAGATTTCCAATGAAAGTGCTTTGCGCTCGGGATGGACGAGATAGGCCGCCATTTCGACATCAAAGACATTGGGGATATTGGTATTCGGGGCGTCTTGTAAAAGATACTGCGTGAATGGTTTGATATCGTAGACCACTTTTTGCAAATCCGTATCCATCAGGATCTTCTTGAGATACGATTCAAATCTGGGCCCATTGGGGTCGCTGAATAGTTCGCGTATATGGTTAATTGGGAGATAAAGTGCTCCTGTGGTTGCAGCAATGGCAGCTCCGAGCAATTCACGATGTGCGGGTGCGTCGTCCGTCCAAATGGGTGAAATGGCGATTTGCCTGATATTTCTTAAGAAAACCTCAAGTTCTTCGGTAGACTCACAGAGTGGTGTTGGGACGATCGTACGCGAAAGTGCAGGAATTGCTATGGGGGCGGCGGCGGCAGCCCTTGGAATGCCTGAGGTCGTTTCTTCTTTATTTTCTTTAGAAGAATCGGTTGGCAGGTCAAAAAGCGATCGTTGCCTGGGACTGTTTTCCTCCGTGGCAGGTTTTGTTTCCCGGCCAGGAAGCTGAACGCGGGGAATTTGGGGATTGGGTTTGGCATCCGGTCCCAAAACTTCGCTCAGCAGCTTGTGGAGTTCGAGTGAAGAAAAGATTTCAGTGACTTTGACCGGATCGGGGTGCATCGTCTCGATTTTAAGCGTGACCGGCACATTATAAACGAGCGTTGTGAGCTTTTTAGAGAGCTCAGCCTGTGAGGAAAAAGCTTCGAGATTGGCTTTTTGTGCGGGTTTTGTGATTTCCGAACGATGCGCCATCAGTTCTTCGAGCGAACCATACTGGGCAATGAGTTTTCCGGCAGTTTTTTCTCCAATGCCTTTGCATCCCGGGATATTGTCTGCGGTATCACCGGCCAGGGCGAGTACATCTGCGACGCGGTTTGGTGCAACCTGAAAACGTGCGAGTACATCGTCGATTGTAAAATATTGATAAGGCTTTTTGAGCGCATCGAGCATGATGACGGTATCGGTGTCGTCCTTTCGTTCGACGAGCTGCATGAGATCTTTGTCACTGCTTGCGATAATGACAGACCACCCCATGTCGCGGGCTTGTTTTGTAAGTGTGGCGACGACATCATCCGCCTCGAATCCCACGGCATCGTAAGCAGGGATGCCAAGTGCATCGGTAATTTGTCTGAACCACGGGAACTGGAGCTGCAAGGCTTCGGGGGGCGCTTCGCGCTGTCCTTTGTATTCAGGATAGAGGTCATGGCGAAATTTGGGTCCCCGCATTTCGTGGGCGAGTGCAATGGCATCGGGGTGAATGCGTTTGATGACCGCCAAAATCATGGAGGTGTAAAAATGCAGGGCATTTGTAGGAAAACCGGCGCTGTTTGTCATTTCTTTGGGGCCGGCGAAATATGCCCTGAACATGTAATTGGAGGCATCAAATATGAGGAGTTTTTTCATAATAATGCGTAATGCGTAATGCGTAATGCGTCATTAAATGCGCAATGCGCGATGCACAATTGAATCATACAAGTACATTTTTCATGGGTAAGGCAACGCTTACTCATGACTATTTGTGATTTTGTAAGTGCATTTAAGTTTGAGTATCGAATTCAGTTCAGATTGCAGTTAAATTCGTCGTCGTTTTACGACGAGTGCTGCCAGGACAAGGAGGAGCAGAGCAAAAGTACTCAATGGGATTGTTGGATTTTGTGCGAGTTCACAACTGCAACCTGACGTTTTTTTCTTATCGCCGCTGGCAATGTCAGTCTGAATTTGTTTGAGTGTTTCGATGAGTCTTGGCGGCCAGGATCGTGTCTTGGGGAGTTGATCAAAATCAGCAAAATCGGCTGAAGCGTTGAGTGCCTGCGTGTAATAACGTTTTGCAGCGGTTTTATCTCGTTCATCTTCAAATTGATAAAGTGCTGCAGCTAAAGCGGCGAGTGCGCTTGCATTATCGCGATCCATATTGGCGTTGACCGCTTTGGTCAGAGTTGCTTCAGCCTTTTCGAGTTGGTTGGCAAGGGTTTGTGCAATTCCGAGATAAACCTGATAATTGTTGTCCTGTTTTTGAGGAGAGATTTTTTCGAGGTGGGTGAGAATTTCACTTTCACGTGCGCAGCAAGAATCCGGGGTGGGTGTGTTGCATGTTTTAAATGATTCACTGTTGCATGACATCACCAACATGTGTTTTGCGATTCCGAGCTGAAAGCGGTCATTTGATAGGGAATTTTCCGGCAGATTTTCCTGAACTTCTTTCCATACAGGATCCGCCTCATCGAAACGCGCGAGTCCATCGAGTGCTTCTGCTTTTCCCATAAGCATGATGGGATCTTTGTATTTTGCGTATCCGGCTTCGGCGTATTTCTTAGCTTTTTCGAAATCCCCCAGGCGGAGTGCAGCAATAATGACATTGTAATAGAGGACGGCAACATCATTTCCCAGCGCGATGCCTTTTTCGGTGATTTCGAGTGCACTTTTGTAATTTTTTTCACTGAAATCGATGGTAGTAATTGCCGTAAGGTAGATATTATTATTTTCGTCGAGCTTCCAGGCCGCCTCATACATCTCGCGTGCTTCTCGAACTCTTTTGAGTTTTTCGAGTTTTTGTCCGGTTAAATAAAAGAGTTTTGCGTTATCCGGCTGGCGTTTGGTGGCTTCAATGCAGGTTTCTACATGGTCTTCAAAATTGATTTGCGTATAAACCGCGCAAAGATTTGCGTAGATCTGTGGATCATCCGGGTTGAGATCGCGTGCTTTTTCGAGTGCTTCCTTGGCGCATTGGTTTTCATTATTATTTGCGCATGAGACGCCGAGTATGGAGAGATAATCGCTGTTATCCGGTTCGGATTTGAGCAATTCCCTTGCAATCATGATGGTGCGTCCCCATTGTTCAGCCTGGAATGCTTCGACGAGTGCATCTTTTGTAAAAGCAATTTCAGTTTGTTCTGGATTGGGTTGTGTTTCGGGTGTTTGTGCAATTGCTGTCGAAGAGAGGCAGATCATTGCAGCACACAAGATCAGAATTTTTATGAATGATTTCATATTAAGCAAGCCGTAGACAATGGGTATGATTACAAAGAAGAGCAGGTGTGCGGCGTATTTGCGCAGCAAATAGCTGCACACAAGGCGGGACGTATTCGCGGATGCGAATAGGCCCGCAAACAAAAAAAGCGCCGCGAAGGCGCTTCTTTAGCGAGAAGAGTTACACAATCACTCTCGTATTAGTATTGCAGTTTGAGTCCGACGAACCATTCGAGATTGACGGATTCGACGCGTTTAACACGTTGTCCGACGCGGTCGAGCGAATCGCTGAATGTTGGGTTGCGTTCCTGTACGAGTGAGTCGGTCACGACGCCGTCTTTTTGTTTTTCATCGACGGAACCGTCTTTATTGAATGTGACGCGGTCTTTACCGATTTTGGTGAATGTGACGAAGTGATTTTGTTCGTAATCGGCGGCAACACCGGCGATGATGGTGACGTACTGGATGGGCATGATAGAGAGGTTAAGTGCGCCACCGACTGCGGCATAACCTTCATAATCATAGAGTCCGTCATCTTTAAGGATACCGTTGTATGTTCCATTGGCGAGTTCCTGCCATTGTGAACCAGCGTTAGACCATTTTCCGGTCATCCATTGGCAGTGTGCCGGGAGGTTAGCAGCTTCCACGCCCATGCATTCCTCATTGGTACCGAGGGCATCGGAGAGTTCCATATATCTGCGGCCTTCGGCATTGTATTTAAAGTATCCGCGGAGATCGATTTTGACGAAGCGCTGGAATTTAACGTCAATGCTTTCATAAGGCACGAATTCGATACCGAGATCGATGCGTCCCCACATACCCGGGTCGACGCGTGCCTGATTGCTGCCATAGTCTTTGTAATCATCGGTCCCGATGGGGAGTCCGTACTGCAAACGGATATAGGGATCGACGAAGGAGAAGCGATGGGATGCTGCGACGGTGAACTGGAGTTCGTGTGCACCGGAGCCGACATTGCTGTTATCGATACCGCGTGTGCTTCCGGTGGGTGCAAAATAATCAAATGCGAGTGTCACGGTAGAACGTCCGGTGTTATTTTCCCAGGGGCGTTCGGGGATGAAATGACGTTCGGTGTTATAGGGACTCCAGGCAATTCCGAATCCGATGTCACCGAGTCCGGAGCGTTTTTTACCGTTGAGTGTCTGAGCGGCTTCGAGTTTGAAGAATTGATTGGCACGATCGGTACCGGCGACGGGATTGCCAGGTGCAAGATAGGAATTGTCAGGTGAGATATGGTATTGAGGATCGTCGCTTGTGGTATCGAATTTATAGTTGGCCTGATCCGAAATGATGATGGGGAGGTGCATGCGGAAAGCCAGGTCATGGTACATGCCGATTTCGAGGTCAATATCGAACTCGTTTATTGTGCGTCCATATTCCAATTCATTAAGGAGACGAATTGAGCCAGACTGATTGTATTCGCGTTTGAGCTTAGCCCATTCGAGACGCTGGACGAATTTAGGGGTAAGAGAAATATCGAACGGATCACTGACTTTCTCACTGCCCAAATAGACCTCATCGGCTGCGTCCAACACATCCGTCACATCTGCAGCCATAGCCTCACTGGCGGCCATAGCCCCACACATTGCAGCGAGAATTGCCAAGTTTTTTACGTTGCGCACCATGCTTTAATCTCCTTAATGCTTCAGCCTTTTTGGCTGAACAAATTGAGCGCTTAAGATTATTTTTGCTTAGACTTTTCGAGAAAATCCAAATTATTTTTACAGGAAGTCAGTCTCCCGAAAATGCATCTTAGCACAGAATGAAATTTTCTGCCAATATTGCGACTTCACTGTCTGCTCTTTCTTAGGGCAGACTTTCCCTATTTATCCAACGATCAAGAAAAAATCAATAATTGGCAATTGTTAAATCGGAATGGGGAATGGGGCATTCGGACTGAAGGGCGCATTTTGAGTGGTTATTCCTGAAGAATCTTCAGATTGAACTTTGAGCGTTGTGAGGTGAATTGTGGATGATTGCCCGTAGGATCGAATGGCCGTTGAGGGTGGGCATTAAAAAATCATTTTCAAAACTATAAAACTAAGAACCTTTACATTGTTATGTTATAGTAATGATCCGCGTGACTTGATGTGACGTGATGATTGATATAATGCGAGTGCAAAATGCTTTTAACGTGTCCGAACTGCCAGAATTCCTACCTTGTTGATGATCAGCTGTATGCCCAGCAGGGTGGTGCACTGTGTGAGCAGTGTCACCAGCCATTGGTACCGATGCAGAACAACTTTGGTGGGCAGCAGAATCAGTGGAATCAACAACAGGCCCAGTGGAATCAGTCTCAGGGTCAATGGGATCAGTCACAGGGTCAATGGGGGCAGGATGTTCAATGGGGTCAGCAGCCGAATCAATGGAGTCAGCAGCAGGCCCAGTGGAATCAGCAGCAAGCTCAGTGGAATCAACCTCTGATGGATGCCCAATGGGGTCAGCAGCCGCCTTTTGATGCCCAATGGGGTCAGCAGCCATCGGGCAACAACCCCTGGGGAAGTCAGGAGCAGTGGAGCCAGATGGCAGATAAGCCTCTGCCGACAGAAGCATTTAATGAGGTCATGCCGCCGCCATTGCCCGTGAATCATAGTCGTACGAATGAACGGACGGTTGCGATGGACGGCGTCGTCAAAAAACCGCCCCTTCCGAAGGTAGGTGCGGCTTCTCAGTCGTTTTCCAATAACGCGAAGGTGAACAGAGCGGATGACGATGATTGGGGGGCATGGGCGGATGCCAAGATCGAAAATATGCCGACGACGGATGCGCCAACGGTTTCGGGGCGCGGTTCCCATACAGTCGAAGTCGGGCGCCCTATGGACAAGTCCGTTCGTGAGGGGATGACACGTGCGATTGATATTCAGACTTTGCATGAGCTCTATCATGATGACGTGAATCCCGTGACGGAGTTTTTTAAGTCACTGCCAATACGTTATCTGATTGTCGCCGGGGCAATTCTCGTCCTTGCATTTGTTGGATTCGGCATCAGCGCTTACATGATCAATAAACCCGAGGAAGTTCCTTTGGAATTCGATGAGAAAGGCGATATTGTTGAGGATGATGCCCCGATTCCGGAAAAAACGTTTAACGATATTGTGCGCGAGACTAAAGCTTTATCTACCGGTTTTATGCCCCTGGATGATGGTGATGATGTGAAATCAGGCTCACTGTTGGCCGTCATCAATGACAAAGGTATTTTTTACAATGGAGAAAAAATTGCCAATGTCAACGATGCCAAAACGGGGAATGATTTTGTCGAAAAGATCTATTCGGCGATCAATAAAGATACAGCTCACGCCAACGAACCCATTATTTTCCTATCAGAAGGTTCTTTGCCGATGGCGGCCGTTTACCGCATTCTGTATTCAGCGGGTGTGACATCCCGTAAGCTGTTATTTGGCGGAACGACGACAACGGGTGTGACAACCATCGAAATAGCGCCATGCAAATGGCCCGATCATGAACTCGTCATTTTTGGTGAATGCAATACCATTACATCGACGCTTAAACTTTCGCGTACAGAAATGGTTTTGCGCGGTGAACGCGGTTCCCATTTGGGGATGACGCCGGAAGGTGAGTTTATTTCGGAACTGCGCGATGAAATCATTGATACCAAGATCAGTACGGAAAATATCGATGCGGGTTTGTCGTATCTGCAATCGACGCAGTCAGCCTCTGTTTTGATCGATGCGGATGGCGCGGTCACTTTTGACGTTTTCTTAAGATCAGCTTCAATTTTGCTTGGGAATCGCACCAAAACCAATGTTAACAAAATGTTCCTTAAACGCGTTCCGTTGATTTAAGGGCTTTTGCAGGATTGGCCAAAAAACTTATGGTTTCCTTTTGAATATTGTGCACGGCTATTCGCGCAGCGAATACGCCCGTGCAGCGGCGCTATTGGCATACGCGCCGCTTTCATTTGCAGGAGTACATGCATGTATTATCTCGGTTTTGATATCGGCGGCACCAATGCACGCTGTGCACTTATTCATCATGTTGACGGGCAGTTCAAGATTATTACTTCGCAAAAGCATTCCATTCGTGGTGCTCAGACGCCGAGGGATGTGGCGGGGGTTATTGTGCGCGTCGTGCGCCAGATTCCTGCGGACTATCAAGTTCCGGCACTCGCCGGGATAGGGATTGCCATTGCCGGTCAGATTGGTATGGACGAACATACCATTTTAAATGCTCCCAATCTGAACTGGCATAATGTCAATTTTTACGATGTCCTTCGCGAGTCTTTGGGAGAGGATGCACGGGATGTTGACATCCGCATTGCCAATGATCTGAATGCCATTGCATGGGGTGAATACAACTTCGGTGCAGCGCGATCTCTTTCGAGTTTGCTTGCTGTTTATGTGGGAACCGGGATCGGTGCCGGTTTGATCATTGACGGCAAACTGATGCTCGGTGCAGACAATGTCAGTGGTGAAATCGGGCATTGTAAATTCCCGCACTACAAGGCATATCCGTGTGGGTGTGGCCAAACCGGCTGTATTGAAGCCTTTGCAGGCGGCAAAGCCATCGAGTATCGTATACTGCATGATATTCAGACGGGAGTCGTTTCGCGGGAGGCGCTCGAGCTGGGTGAGGATGAACATCCGACTGCACGCTGTATTGAGCGTGCCTATAAGAAACGGCTTCCATACGCCGTCGATTTTTGGGATGAAACCGCATTGGCGCTTGGTATGCTCATTGCGAATGCCATTGCCATTTTGAATCCACATGGATTATTGCTTGGCGGTGGTGTGCTCGAAGGGTGTCCGGAACTGCTCGCACTCGTCATTGGCCATATTATGGATTTGTCTCCCCGGGCTTCGACCGAAAAATTGCAGTTTATTAAGCCGACACTCCACGATGATGCCGGCACACTTGGTGCAGCTTTACTTTGTCTTAAATAATTATGTCAGAAATACCGAATGCGAATGATCCGGTGATGTCCCAGTCAGAGACACCATCGGAACAAGAATCCAATCCGATACGCCCGGAAGGAGAACGCCGCAGACGATCCCCTCATCCGGACAGAACAAGAAATCCCAATCCGCACAAAAATCCCTCCTGCATGCGTCCTGTTGCAGAAGAACTTAAACCGGCTCCCGAGAATGTCGGCTCGAGATTTTCGTCCCGCTGCAACAATCATCGGGTTAACCGTGAAGTTCCCAAAAGACCGGACGGCCGCCAGATTCGTCAGCCCTTTAATGGGCAGGCACATCTTTATGAAGTCATGCAGGTTCGCATTGTCCGTACGCAGAGACTCGTCGAAATCAATACCAATTCCTTTAGGCTGACAGCCAATACGCCTGTTCTCATTCGTGTGCACCGCAATATTCTTTTGGCTACAACCGTTGGGTACCGCTATCGCCGTGTTGCCGAGATAAATTCTCTTCCCTTTGTCATTCGCGTGGCCACAGGGGAAGATATTCTCATTGACGCACAGAATGCCGAAATTGAAAAACGTGCACAGGAACTGGCATCGGGGTACGCGATTCAGAATAATTTGCAGATGAAGGTATTATCTGCTGATCTGAGCCACGATCATAAGAATATTACCATCAATTTTGCTTCCGATGTGCGCGTCGATTTTCGTGAAATGGTTGCTTATTTGGCTGGTGAACTCAAACTGCGTGTGGAGATGTACCAACTCGGTTTGCGCAATGGTACCGGTTTGATTTGCGGACTTGGCGCATGCGGACAGCTTCTTTGCTGCGGTCGTTTTCTTGGACAGTTCGATCCCATTGCCGTCAAACAATTGCGTGCCCAGGGGCTTGCAACCAATCCCAAACGTATCAGCGGCGTGTGCGGGCGTTTGTATTGCTGCATGAGCTACGAGTACTGCGATTACATGAAAGAACGCAGATCTCTGCCCAAAAAGGGGAAGCGCATTTTTACACGCTGGGGCATCGGTCGCGTGACCGATATCGATATGCTCCGCGAAGAAGTGATTGTCACTTATGAAAATGGTGAAACGCAGCGTTTAACGCCACATGATTTTGTTCCTGCCACAGAAGAAATACAGGCGCGCGTTGAGGCGGATGAATTCGAGTTTCCTCTTGAGCCGCTCAAATTCTTTCTTAACCATGATCCTTCGAATGTGGCACCAATGGCGATGCAGACCACGACGCGTCCTGCAGCTCACCATGCGGAAACCTCTCAAAAGAGGAATATTGCCATTGCCAAAGCGCCTAAAAATACACCTGTCGCGTCGGCCTCCAATGAGTCGGATGTACCCAAAGAGAAAAGCGCTTCCGGCGATAGTCCGGTCAGGACGCGTCATCGCACCAATCGCAGACGATCTTCATCCTCCGGTGATCCATCGCGCAATCGCGAGGCAGCTATGACGGTTCCATCATCGGATTCACCGGCGCCAAGGGAAAGAAAACATCGATCCCATGAGCCCCGGCACCGAACCAACCCGGCAGCACCTGCTCCCAGCCAGACACCGGCACCGTCATCCGAGACAGCTTCATCCGCTGCACCTCAGGTGAACGCCGCACCATCACAGGAGAATCCTGTGCATCATGAGACGTCTCATGCCGCACGCATGCCGAGAAAAGTCAAAGCACGACAGGCCAATCTCGAAGATGCTGTCAATCAGAATGCCGAGGCACGGCTCGATCCTGCCAAACCGAGCCGAAGACGGTTTTCGCCATTGAATAACAATGAGGGAAGTTCTCAATGAGCAGTTAGCAGTTAGCAGTTAGCAGTTAGCAGTTAGCAGTTAGCAGTTAGCAGTTAGCAGTTAGCAGTTAGCAGTTAGCAGTTAGCAGTTAGCAGTT